>JBDWKL010000033.1 GCA_039973685.1 Hyphomicrobiales bacterium | reverse complement strand
GCGCTTTTTGAAGATAATGATCTTACGACCACGACCTTGATCCACCACTTCACCAACAACTGTTGCGCCTTCAACGAAAGGAGCGCCAACGGTTACACCGTCGTCACCACCTACCATGAGGACATTTTCGAAAGAAACGGTTTCACCCGCTTCACCTTCAAGGCGTTCAATCTTTACCACGTCGTCAGCAGCAACTTTGTACTGCTTACCACCGGTTTTCATGACTGCGAACATGTTATTTTCCTTTATGTTCTGATCCCAAATCTATGCAGCAAAACGGCTGAATGATTGGCTTTTTGTTCAGTCTATTACGGTTCAAGTTATGTTTTTAGCACATGCAAATTCCAAGCACTAAAAAAGCCGGACAGATTTCTCTAGTCCAGACATGAGGGGTAAATACTCTTTTTGTGGGGGGTTTGCAAGGGTAAATGGGGTGAGAATTGCAAGTAACGTGCGGTGACTTGCGTCCCTCTTCATCTTGTAACGAGAGGAAAGCTCCAACCTCTACAAAATCAAAAAAGCGGCAAGGCCGTCGTGTCTTTAATATCATCCATCACAAAGCTTGCTGAAATTTCTGAAATCGAGATTTTGGCGATTAGGCGTTGGTAGAAGTTGTCGTAGTCTTTTACGTCTGAGACCCGCACCCGTAGAAGGTAATCCAAATCACCCGCCATTCTGTGGGCGCCCACAATTTCGGGCATGTCTTTTACAGCCTTCTCAAACTTCGCGCTCAAATTTGGTTTTCGGTTGATGTTTGCAGGCCTCTTGGCTTTGCTGCATGCATTTATTCCTGCGTGGTTTGAAACAGCGGCCAGTGAGCAGGTTGAAAAATTACATGCAGAGCTAAACGCCCGACACTCTGCACCGTTTCGGGAGGGCTGAGTTGCAGCAGGAGAAGGGTGAAGAAAAAGACGTTGGTCGCTGCATATAGGTCCAATCCGGTTAAGCCTCTTCATCAATTTGTAGCATATTTGGTCTATGTGCGTTGCAACATGGGTTGGCTTGCCTTAAGCCTTGCCTATCCCAAGATGAAATGAGCCTGAATGGGCTAAGCGAAAGTAGAATTATGCGCCTAGATGCAATTCCCGTTGGTGATAATCCGCCACATGAAGTGAATGTTTTAATCGAAGTTCCCACTGGTGGCGAACCGATTAAATATGAAATGGACAAAAACGCAGGCACGATGTTTGTGGACCGTTTCCTCTACACTCCTATGCGCTATCCAGGCAATTACGGTTTTATTCCGCATACATTGTCAGATGATGGTGATCCGATTGACGTGTTGGTGCCAAACCAACGCCCGATCATGCCCGGTGCGGTCATGGCGTGCCGTCCGATTGGTGTTTTGACCATGGAAGATGAAGCTGGCATGGATGAGAAAATCATCGCAGTGCCAACCTCAAAGCTTACCCGTCGTTATGATGAGGTTATGGAAGTGACTGATTTACCAGAAATTACCATGAAGCAAATCAGCCATTTCTTTGAACACTACAAAGATCTTGAAAGCGACAAATGGGTCAAAATTCAAGGTTGGGGCGATGCTGCAAAAGCGCGCGAGATGATTGAAGAGGCAATTCGACGGGCGAATTAATTCGTTCTCATTGTTGCTAATTTTAAAAAGCCGCGTCCGCACTGGATGCGGCTTTTTTGGTTTCTTGGTCTTTTCGTTTGAATTGACATTAAGGCGTCGATGATATTTCGTTGGCGTATAATGGAGCCTCAACTCAATATAATTCGCAGTGATATGAATGGCGTAGATGCGGCGTTGCCTCCTGTTCTTCTGGTGCATGGCGCTTGGCATGGAGCTTGGTGCTGGCAAGATAATTTTCTCGATTACTTTGCATCCAATGGCCATGAAACCTGCGCGATTGATTTGCGAGGTCACGGCAACAGTCCGGCGCAAAAGGCGATGCGGTGGAATAGAGTTTCTGATTATGTCGATGATGTCTTGAGCGTTGTTGAGACATTTGAGCACCCACCTATCGTGATCGGTCATTCTATGGGTGGTTTTGTCTGTCAGCATTTAATGGCACGAACCAACCATTTGTCGGGCGTTGGTTTGCTGGCGAGTGCGCCGCATTATGGTGTTTGGGATGCAACGCTGCGAACGGTAAAATCCAGCCCCCTTAGTTTTTTAAAAGCCAATATGGCGATGTCTCTCTATCCCTTGGTGAGCGACCCTAATGAGGCGGTGGCTTTGTTTTTGGATGAGGATGTTGAGCCGTCTAAGGGCCATGCTTTTGCAAGCAAACTGGGCGACGAATCTTATTTTGGTTTTCTGGATATGCTGTTTCTCAACTTGCCCAAGCGACCGCAAGCGCCTGCGCCTGTCTGCGTGATTGGTGGGGTGAGCGATAAGTTATTTTCGCCAAGCTCTCAGCAAGCCATCGCCAAGCATTATGATGGAGAGTGCCATATTATCGATGGGGCTTCACACAATGTGATGATGTCAAAACATTGGGAGAAGGCGGCAGAAACATATTTGTCTTGGATGAAGACATTATCTTAAAGGTGCGGCAGTCTCACTACGTTGGGGCTGGCCTTGATTTGAAATCATCCACGTTTAGTAGAGCGTTTTTCTGTATTCTTCTTCAATGTCGCGATCGATTTTCTCAATTTCTTCAGGACTATCGGGAAGCGTTTTGGTTTGCTCCATAATGATTTGAGCAATGGACGGAAGTTCATCTCGATCTTGATGCGACGCCACATCCCATAATTTTGAACGACGAAACGCTTTGGCGCAATGAATGAAGACCTCATCCAAAGTGACGATAATGGCGGCAAGGGCAGGGCGTTCTTTCACGGCCATCATGGCGAGTAGGTCGGGATCGTTTGAGATTTGCGCCGTGCCATTAACGCGCATTGTGTCATCAAAGCCTGGTACTAAAAACAACAAGCCGACAGATGGATTGCTGACGATATTGCCAAGGGTGTCGAGGCGATTATTGCCGGGGCGTTCTGGTATCACCATCGTCTTGTCATCCAAGACTTGAACAAAACCTGGTAGATCGCCGCGCGGGGATACATCGGCACTTCCGTCTTTTGATTGTGTGCCGAGGCATAAAAACGGTGAGCGTTCGATAAAGGCGCGTGAGTGTTGGTCCAATGTGGTTTGAACTTTGTCTCCAGAAAGCGGATGCATTTTTGGGAAACAAGCGCGCAAGGCATCTTCATCTTGCAAAAGGAACTCTTGCTTTATCTGGTCGTTGGCCATTGCTTTCTTCTCCCGTTTTCGTTTTGCTCTTATAAATCCTTAACCAAACGAAGGGCATCATAGATTGCTGCATGGGTGTTTCGCGCACTCACCGCATCACCGATACGGAAGAGCTGGAACGCGCCGTCTTCATTGCGGACGATGTCTTGTTCATCTGCTGAAAGAAGTGCGTCATAATCTACCGCACCGCCATTGCTGCTAACTGGTTTGAGATCAAAATAAAGATCATCGAGTGGCATGGTACCATAATTGACGACCACCTGATCATAGGTTTGTTCATGGGTGAGTTCGCTATAATCCGTGCCGATGGTTGCGGTTATTTTGTTGCCGCTACGACTAACCCCAAGCAAGCGGCGGGTAACGGTGAAGGTTACATCTTTATCTTGCAGTGCCCGCATATAGGGGGTGAGGTTCATGGCCATAATATCAGGGGCAAAAATCCGGTCAGGCGTCATAATTTCCACCTTTGATCCCGCGAAAGCTGCAACTTCTGCTGCCTGCATGGCCGGATGATCGCCGCTCTCATCATATATCAACACGTGGTCTGCTGGTTTCACGTCACCAGAAATTAAATCCCATGCGGAAATGACGTCGGTTTCTTCTTTGCCTTTTTCGTGGAGCTCAAGATTGGGCAGGCCACCTGTGGCGATGATGACCACATCAGGGTTTAACGCGGTTATGTCGTCGGCTTCGGCCCATTTGTTGAAATGAAACACCACACCGCGCGCCTCGCACTGCGCCATACGCCAATCGATAATGCCGATCATTTCTTTGCGTCTTGCAGATTGTGCGGTAAGTCGCACTTGGCCACCAGCATCCGCTTGCGCCTCGAAAACCGTCACCTCATGGCCACGCTCTGCGGCAACGCGGGCTGCTTCTAACCCACCGGGTCCAGCGCCAACCACCACCACTCTCTTCCGCGTATCGCTCGGTGTGATTGTATGGGGCATGGAGAGTTCTCTGCCCGTTGCCGCGTTGTGTATGCACAAAGCTTCGCCAGCTTGATAAATACGGTCGAGACAGTAGGTGGCGCCAACGCAAGGGCGGATATCATTTTCGCGCTTATTCCGAATTTTCTCAACAATATGCGGATCAGCTATATGTGCGCGGGTCATGCCGACCATATCAAGCAGACCGCTTTCAATTGCATGGCGAGCGGTTGCCACATCTGGAATGCGGGCTGCGTGGAAGGTTGGCATACCGGTTTCTTGTTTTATGCTACCTGCAAAATCGAGATGAGGTGCACTCTTTGCGCCTTGTATTGGGATCACGTCTGTCATTGCTGCGTCGGTATGAATGCGCCCGCGAATGATATTGAAGAAATCAATTTGGCCGTGGTCGGCTACCATCTTGGCAAATTCAAGTCCCTCTGTAGCTGTAGTGCCACCCTTTTCAACTTCATCGGCGGTGAAGCGAATACCCAATATGAAGTCGTCTCCGACCCGCTTGCGACAAGCGGCAATCACGTCATTAACAAGCCGTGATCTGTTTTCCAGCGTGTCCGCGCCATAAGGTCCAGATAGATCATTGGTGAGTGGCGAGCGGAGCTGATCAAGCAGATGGCCATAAACTTCAAACTCGACCCCATCCATGCCGCCCGCTTTCATGCGTTCTGCCGCATCAGCAAAATCTGTGATGATGCGTTCAATATCCCAATCTTCTAACAGTTTGGGAAAAGAGCGGTGGGCAGGTTCGCGATGTTTGGTGGAGGAGACAGAGGGAAGCCAATTGCCTTTGTTCCAACCTGTACGCCGTCCAAGGTGGGTGAGCTGGATCATCACGGCGCAATCATGCTCGTGGCAAGCGTCTGTGAGTTGCTTAACCCACGGCACGACTTCATCTTTATAAGCGAGGATATTGTTGAAAACGGGTGGGCTGTCTTTTGATACAGCGGCAGAACCCGCCGTCATTGTCAGTGCGACGCCTGCTTTTGCACGTTCTGCATGGTAAGCGGCATAACGCTCTTTTGGCATCCCATCTTCAGGATAGGCAGGTTCATGCGCCGTAATCATGATCCGGTTTTTCAACGTCAAATGCTTGAGTTGAAAAGGTTGTAATAATGGATCTTTTGACATGATTTCCTCCCAAAAATCGGCGCGGCTTTTCGCAGGCCTACGTTGGTTTTATGAGAGCATATCTGTCAAGGCACAACCGCCTGATTGCGACTTTTACGCAATCAAGTTTGCCAAATATCTGGAGCGGCCTGTTTGGGGCTAGTAGCCGAGAACAGCTGGTCTAATTGACGTTGCAATGAAGGTTTGCAGGAAGAACAAGATCACCAACAAAATGATCGGTGATAAGTCCATGCCACCAATGGCCGGAACAAAGCGACGGATCGGGCGCAGCATCGGTTCTGTGACTTGGTATAAGAAACTACCAATTGTTGAGATGAACTGATTGCTTGTATTGATAATGTTGAACGCATAGAGCCATGAGAAAATCGCGCTGGCGATAATCAAGAACCAGATAATATCAAAGATGAAATCGATCGTGGCGAAGACTGCAATCATGCGGGAGCCTACTCTATGCTTAGGGTTTGTCCTTAGCCGACATAATAAGCCCACGCGCAAAAAGCAAGTTTGTCGTTCAATGTTGGTGAACGTGTCCCCAAACGAGAAACGGGCAAATGGCAGCCCTTGCAGCTTCCATTTGCCCGCGTACTCAAATACTCTGCTGAAAGACGCACATACCTGACATTCAGCTCGGACAATATGACCTATTGTGGTTTCCAAGTTCTGAACAAGTGTAAGTGCCATATATTGAGGGCTTACGCTTTAAACTACTAGATATAGAATGTATTTGCTTGCTGTTTACATTTGTGTCTCAAAAAGAAACGAATGTTTTGCAAAATGAGAGACTGAGCGTCGAATTTGCGAATTTTTGAGTGAATTTTTTTCAAAAAAATAAATTATCTTGGATCTGCAGCAAGCCAATTATCTAGAAACTGATTAAGCCAGCGTTTTATCGGCTTGTCATAGAGCAATCGCCCTTCCAAATGCTGTTCTCGCGGCATGGTGCCAGGCATTGTCATGCGCTCTGCTCCCCCGATCAACCAACGATAGTGCATGGCAAGCGTGAGTTCGGCATGAAACTGAACACCGAAAATTGCATCATCCAGTTGGAATGCCTGATTTTCAAACATCTCGCCAGAAATGAGCTGTTGAGCACCGCGTGGTAGGTCAAAACCTTCTGCATGCCATTGGAAGACGTGGCTGGGTGCTGTTGGCATGGCGTGATTGTGGTTTTTTGGCCGTTCATCGATGACGGGATAAAAGCCGATCTCAGCTTTTCCTTCTGGATGCTCGTAAACCTTGCCACCGAGATTTTTTGAAAGCATTTGCGCGCCAAGGCAAATACCGAAAAACGGGGCGCGTTCTTTTAACGGCACCGAACACCAGTCGATTTCTTTCTTGATGAAGTCATCAGGATCGTTGGCGCTCATAGGTCCGCCAAAGATGATTGCGGCTTTATGTTCATCCATCGTTTCAGGCAGTGGATCATCAAAACGAGGACGCCTGATATCCAATTCATACCCGCGTTCTTCTAATAACTTTCCAACCCGACCCGGTGTGGACTGCTCTTGATGAACAATGATGAGGATTTTTTCTGGCATAGGTGCTTTACGAGTTTTCTATTGTGCGGCCAGCTTTGCTTCGACTTTTTGTCTCAATCGAACGCGTTCGCGTGTTTCAACACCAAGCAGCTCTGCAATGCGCCAAACCACACTATCCTCAATTTCGTGCAAAACACCATCGGCCAGCACAATTTGCCATAGCATCTCGACAATGTTCAAAAGACCGTCGCGGTCTAATTGGCGTTTGATGAGACTGGTGAAATTATAAAAATCGACAGATGCTTTATCCGCAGCCATTGCCTCATTGATCAACGCATCCATTTCGCTGGCTTCAAGATCGTATTCCGCTTTTAAAATCTTGGTCAGGGTTTCTCGTTCCGCAGGATCTATAAAACCATCAACGACCATCACATGGGTCAAAAGGGCGGCAACAGAGAGGCGCGGGTCATTTGCATCAAAATGCGCAGCTTCTGCTTCCGGCTCTGCGGAAACGCTGCTGAATAGTTCCATGATTTTTTCAAACATTGTGATCGCCCCATCGTGCTATTTACCAAAGCATAGAGGGGCTTTCATCGTTCTACAATTCAACAAACACATGAAATTATGTTTGTAACAAATTTGCAGCTTATTTTTTATTGAACCAGCCAAGACCTGTATCGGTTGTTGTCTTTGGCTTATATTCCGCGCTGATGTGGCCATCATAACCAAGCGCGTCAAAGTACTGAAACAGGAAGTCAAAATTGATTTCACCCGTGCCCGGTTCATTGCGGCCCGGATTATCAGCAATTTGGATATGGCCGATTTGATTTTGATAGGTCTTAAAAGTGTTGGCGATGTCGCCCTGTGATTTTTGCACGTGATAGGCATCAAATTGAATGGCGAGATTGTCGGCCCCAACCTTCTCAACGACGCTTGATGCTTGTTCGATGTAATTGAGATAATAGCCTGGAACATCGACGGAATTGATGGGCTCGATCAACAATGTAATGCCTGCCATCGCCGCTTCTTCTGCTGCATATTTAAGGTTTGAGACATAGGTTGCTTCAAGTTCAAAAAGATCACACTCGTCGGGAATGAGACCTGCCATACAGTGAATTTTTTTGCAGTTTAATGCGTCGGCATAAGCCATTGCGATGGCAAGGCTCTCTTTAAAATCTTCGCGTCGCTCTGGCAAAATCGAAATACCACGTTCGCCCTTATCCCAATCACCAATTGCCATATTAAATAAGACTTGTTGAAGATCGTGCTCTTTCAACTTCTCAGCAATATCATCGCGGTGATGCTCATATGGAGAGAGATATTCCACGGCATTGAAGCCAGCTTTTTTAGCCGCTTCAAAGCGATCCAGAAAATCGAGCTCTGTGAAAAGCCAAGAAAGGTTGGCAGCAAAATTTGGCATGGGGTCTCTCCGTGATGGTGCCCCTTGGCTATAGCAGTTTTTCAAAACAGGCAAACCGTATTGTGTTGAAAAGTGCCGCAACGGTTTGTTTCTTTGACATGGAGAGGGGGTAAAAGATATGACGGATGAAAGACCCCTACCAACACCCACGCCAATGTGTATCTCGACATGACTAATCCCACACCAAGCGACCATAGTTTCCGCGATTTATTTCGTGCGTTTGGTAAAATTGGTGTGCTGTCATTCGGTGGACCTGCGGGCCAAATAGCCTTGATGCATAAGGTGGTGGTTGAAGAAAAGCGATGGCTTTCTGAAGCGCAATATTTAAGCGCTTTATCGTTTTGTATGTTGTTGCCTGGACCGGAGGCGATGCAGCTTGCGACCTATGCTGGATGGCGCATTAAGGGTGTGGTCGGCGGGCTGATTGCAGGTTTGCTTTTCGTGCTTCCGGGCGCTCTGGTTATTTTATTGCTCGCCAGCCTTTATGCAGGTTTCGGCGCGGTTCCCTTGGTGGGCGTGATCTTTTTAGGGATTAAAGCAGCCGTTGTTGTGATCGTTATTGAGGCTTTGATCAAAGTGGCAAGGCGGGCACTTAAACGTCTTGATTATTGGGTAATTGCGGGTCTCGCCTTTATCGCGCTTTTTAGCCTCAACTTGCCCTTTCCGTTGATCATCCTTCTGGCGGCAGGCTATGGCGCAGTGATGATTGATAAAGTGGAGGACCGCTCACCCTCTGTTGCTTTGGGGCAATCCTTTGCGGGAACAGTAAAGACCGCCGCAATCTGGCTCTTCATTTGGCTTGTACCGCTTGCGGCCCTTTGGCTGGTCTTGCCTGATCATGTGTTGACTGAGATTGGCTTGTTCTTTTCAAAGCTTGCTGTTGTCACCTTTGGCGGGGCTTATGCGGTTCTTGCTTATATGGCGCAAGATGTGGTGCAGGGGTTTGGCTGGCTTGAGGCTGGGCAGATGATGGATGGTCTCGGCCTTGCAGAAACCACACCCGGCCCGTTGATTTTGGTGACGGAGTTTGTCGGCTTCCTCGCGGGCTTCAGTCAGGGTGGTTACGGCCTTGCGTTCATCGCGGCATTCATCACTTTGTGGATGACCTTCGCGCCGTGTTTTTTATGGATTTTCACCTTCGCGCCTTATGTAGAATGGATATCTGATCAACCGCGATTAAAGGGTGCGCTTGCAGGCATTACGGCAGCCGTGGTGGGGGTGATTTTAAACCTCAGTATTTGGTTTGCTTTGCATGTATTCTTTGCCGATGTTCAGCAAGTACAATGGGCAGCTTTCAAAATATGGCTGCCAGAATTAGCCACTCTGGACTGGCGCGTGGTTATTCTTGCGCTCATTAGTGCCGTGTTGTTGCTGCGGCTTAAATGGTCCGTTTTGATGGTGTTAGGCGTAATGGTTGTTTGTGGTGTGGGGCTTTCGCTCGCTGGGTTTTAACGCCCCGTGGCCATCACGTCACCAAGCCCTTCAATCTTATAGATGCATTTGTCTCCGGCTTTAGGGAACAGAGTTTTAAGGGCGCTGCCTGTCATGATCACTTGGCCTTTGGTCAATGCACCGCCGCGTTTTGCTAGATGGTTCGCAATCCAAGCCAGACCTTCCAGCGGATGGCCAAGCGCATTGCCAGTGTTGCCGTGGTCCACTGTTTCACCGTTCCACTCAACGTGGCTCTTAAGATTGCCAATATCTAGTGACTGCCAGTCATAAACCGGCTTGCCCAGAACGATGCCGCCATTCCAGCAGCGGTCCGCTAAAATAGATTTGGCATCAAGGTCGGCATAGTCCGCGTCGCGGTCGTCGATCATCTCAAGCGCTGGCATAGCTGACTTCACGAAAGGGGCGATGGTCTCGCGGGTGAAAGGAGCTTGATCAAGCGGCACATCTTCTGCCAGTTCAAAAGCCACCTCAAATTCAAAGCCTACACGAATATAATCGGCGACAACTGGCTCATGGCCCGTGTGAAAAATATTGTCGTCGAAAAGCCCGCCATATGCGGGTTGATCAACGCCGCACATGGCTTGAATGTCAGGAGAGGTGAGCGCGATCTTGTGGCCACCGAATTTGTCGAGTTTGGTCTCAGCACGCATGATGCGGTAAAGCGCGTCTTGGATCTTATAAGCTTCTTCTAATGTTGTCGGTTCGTCGTCACCGCGTAGAGGCGCAAAGCGTTCGCGTGCTTGGTTTGCATTAAAGAGCTTGCGGGCGATCGCTTCGGTTTTATTCGCGTCCATCAAATTTTCCTCTTTTACTTAGTACGCTTGCCTCATCGTGATGCAATGGCGGTTCCTGCGGCAAAGCCTGACGACCAAGCCCATTGGAAATTATATCCACCAAGCCAACCCGTCACGTCGACAACTTCGCCAATGAAGTAAAGCCCGTTCACATGCTTGGATTCAAGGGTGCGAGAATTTAAATCTTTGGTATCGATCCCACCAAGTGTCACCTCGGCTGTGCGATAGCCTTCTGAGCCAATGGGCTGAAGCGTCCAATTGTTGATCGCGTCGCTTAACTGTCGCAGTTTTTTATCTGATTGATCCGCAAGATTGCCGGAAAGAGAGAGCCGCGCGAGAATTTCTTCAGCGAGCCGCTTTGGCATCATGCTGGATAAAAATGCGAATAGAGCGTGTTTGCCATTTTTTCCACGCTCTTCCTTTAACGAAGAGAAGAAGTCTAATTTCGATTTTAAATTTAGAGAGATTTCTGATTTTTCGCGCCAGTAGGATGATATTTGCAAAATTGCAGGGCCAGATAATCCGCGGTGAGTAAACAGCATCGCCTCATCAAAGCTGGTTTTCCCGCACTTTACAGACACATCTAGCGAGAGGCCTGCAAGCTTTTGGGTTAAAGCCAAAATGTCATCTGCGAAGGTGAGTGGCACGAGGGCGGGGCGGGTCTCAATGATTGAGTGGCCGAACTGTTCGCCAATCTCATAACCAAAACCAGTGGCCCCCATTTTGGGAATTGATTTGCCACCACACGCAACAATGAAATTCTCGCAGGTCATTTCTATTGTTTTGCCAGACTTAACGAGGGTTAAAGCAAAGCCGCTTTCGGTTTTTTGATAGTCGGTCAAGCTGGTTTCGAGCGAAAGTTTAGCATCCGCCTTGGTCATTTCTTTTAAAAGCAACGCGATAATGTCTTTCGCACTCTCATCACAAAACAACTGGCCCAAAGTCTTCTCATGATAGGCAATGCCGTGCGCCTCAACCAGATTGATGAAATCGCGGGCTGTGTAACGGCTTAACGCTGATTTTGCGAAGTGCTTGTTTTGTGAAATGAAATTGGCAGGAGAGGCGTGAATATTGGTGAAATTACACCGCCCGCCACCTGAAATTCTGATTTTCTCGCCCGGTGATTTGGCGTGATCAACCACCAAGCAATCACCTCCTGCATGGATCGCGGCCATCATGCCAGCGGCACCTGCGCCTAAAATTACGGTTTTATAATGGGTCTGCATGGGTTAGACGTCTTGAAAAATTCACAAAAAGGGCGCACAATAGCTGCGTGTTGAGTAAGTCATTCATCACCCGATGTAAATTAACATCAATGCCCGATGTAAATTAACGTCAATGTATGAAAGTCATCTGGAGCGGACTTGATCTTTTCTTTTGAAGAGACGACAAACAAAATTCTTCAATTGGTCGACGGTGAATGCCGCTCGACAGGATCAAATTTACGCTCAATTTCCTCATCACTCATAGTCTTAGGAAAGGACAAGAGTTCTGAAAACCTCCCACGATGAGGGGTCTGCTGCTGTGCCGGCCCAAACAGATATATCAAAAACACTACCGGCTTCTACAGCCAGTGCTTTTGCCGCTGTGATCACCTCTTTAGAAGATGCTAAAGCCGAAGAGATTGTCTCCATCGACATCACCGGCAAATCAAGCATCGGCGATGCTATGGTTGTAGCATCTGGCCGCTCGCACCGTCATGTCGGAGCGATTGCGGATCGCTTAACCCGTGATCTCAAAGAAGCAGGATATGGTTCTGCCCATGTTGAAGGCTTGCCCCATTGTGATTGGGTGTTGGTTGATACAGGCGATGTTATTATTCACATCTTCCGCCCGGAAGTGCGTGAGTTTTATAACATTGAAAAAATGTGGTCCGTAGCCAATGGGCAAGAAACTGTTATTGCCAACGCTTAAGCAAGTGCTTGGTGTTTTGAGAAGTAGAGTAGGAGGGGTTTGATGAAGTTATCCCTCCATGCTGTGGGCCGCATGAAGAACGGGCCAGAGCGCGAGCTTTTTGCCCGTTATTTTGACCGTGCCTCTGCCAGCGGTAAACAGCAGGGCATTCATCCCATCATTGTTAAAGAATATAGCGAATCCAAAGCGCAGCGTGGTCCTGACCGTAAGCGCCAAGAAGGCGATGAGATTTTGAGCAATATTGATGCCTCAAGTTTCGTGATTGCTCTTGATGAACGGGGTAAAACCCTTTCCAGCCCAGATTTTGCCAGTTTGATAGGGCGCGCCCGCGATGATGGGGCGAAAGAAGTGGTGTTTGTGATTGGCGGCGCTGATGGTTTGGATGATGCCGTGCGCAAACGGGCGCAACGAACCATCGCCTTTGGTGCCATGACATGGCCGCACCAAATTGTGCGGGTGCTGGCGGCAGAACAAGTCTACCGCGCCATTTCGATTATGGGCAATCACCCCTATCATAAGATTTGAAACCTATTTCTGGCGAAAACTGCCCGATGATGTGGTTTTTAGTGTGATCAATTTTTCAAAATATGTGGCGGATTAAACACCTGTTAACCCAGATGTTTGGTTATAGTGTTTGAAATCACTTCTCAAAGGCTGTCGATGTCTTATCGCACTAGGCAAAAGAAACTGGGGTTTGGGCAAGCACGGGCATTGTTGCTCGCGGCGAGCTGCGTCTCATTGTTTGGCTTAACCAGCAACGGTTTTGCGCAGGACGCTTTGCTGCAAAATCAAGAAGGTGAAATTCTACTTCAGCCTGAAGTAGCGCCCACCTTTGAAGCAGCGCCTGTTGATCCTTCTTTTGGCAAGAAGAAGCAGGCCGCTAATCAGCGCAAAGCCGAGCACGAGGAAGCTTTACGTCAAATCAATGATGCTTTGATCATTTCAAACAACAAGCGCAAAGAGCTGGAAGACAGTGTTGCTGCTCTGGATGAAGATCGCACCGCTCTGGTTGATCAGTTGATTTCGACCGCCCGTTCTATTCAGCAAACAGAAGAGGCGGTTTTAAAAAGTAAGAAGCGCCTTGATGATTTTGCTGCTCAAGAAAAGATCATCAAAAAATCCCTGATTTCACGTCGCGCGGTTTTATCTGAAGTGCTTGCCGCTTTGCAGCGCATGGGCAAAAATCCACCGCCAGCGATTGTGGTTAGTGCCAGTGATACATTGTCGGCTGTCCGAAGTGCTATTTTGTTGGGTTCTGTATTGCCTGAATTGCGCACCGAAGCTGAAGCGTTGATCGCGGATCTAACCTCGCTTTCAAAAATTATTGCCAGCACTAAGGCCGAATGGCAAAAGCGTGTTGACCAAGAACGTACCCTCAGTGAGGAGCAAGTTCGGCTTGATTTGTTGATCAAAGAGAATCAGCGCCTCAAGGCTTCGTCTGGTCAAGAGCTTGTGAGCGCCACGGACGACAATCAATCACTGTTTGGTAAAGCTACAAATCTGCGTGAACTGATCGCATCTGTTTCTAATGAAATTGAGACGATTGATTTTGCATCACGCGCGGCGCAAACACAGGCACAACGCAATGCCGCAAAGAAAACAGCAGCCTTTGAGGCTGGGCGTTTGAAGACGCTGGCCGACATCAATGAATTGCGTTCGGTTGAAGTGCCTGAGACAAGTGACGCGGGTGAAACACTCGCTCAATCCGGTGAAGCAGGCGTGGTTCTGGCTTACAATAGTGAAGAAGGAAAAGCTCCTGCAGTTCTTCCTGATGTGGCGCGCGAAGTGGTTGATTATAACGCATTGCTCGATGATGATTCCGCCGCTAACCCTAAGGGATCCTTTGCAAAAAGCCGTGGAACGCTAAATTTGCCAGTGCGCGGTGTTTTGCTTCGTGCTTTTGGTGAGGCCGATGGTTTGGGTGGTGTATCTGAAGGTATAACCATGGAGACGCGCGCACAGGCGCCCGTGGTTTCTCCCTCTTCGGGACGTGTGGTTTTTGCGGGTGCGTTTTCTGGATTTGATCGACTTATGATCATTGATGTTGGTGACGGATACCACATGGTCCTTGCTGGCATGAACAAGATTGATGTGAAAGTTGGCGATAAGATTGTTGCGGGTGAGCCTGTTGCGTCCATGGGTGGAAAGCGCTCAAAACGGCTTGCTGGCGTCTCTACCGATGCAGCTTCCTTGTTGGCGAGTAATTTTTCTTCTGGTCAAACGCAGCCCATACTATATGTTGAATTACGGAAGAATGGTAATTCTGTAAATTCTTCGTCCTGGTGGACGAAATCATCTTAAGGCTGGTGGGCCCAATATTGGAAAGAGGTAAGCACCTTGTTTCGTAAGTTTACATTATTAGTCGTGGGTATAGCGATTGGCGGCATCGGTGCTTCAGTGCTATCCCAAGGTGGTTATCTGTCTGGCTCATCTGCTGAGGCAGCGAGCCGAAGCACATATCGCCAATTGCATTTGTTTGGTGACATTTTTGAACGCATTCGTTCAGATTATGTCGAAGAGCCAAAAGAAGAAAAGCTGATCGAAAACGCGATCAATGGGATGTTGACGTCTCTTGATCCACATTCCAGCTATCTACCGCCAAAAGCGTTTGAAGAAATGCGCACCCAAACGACGGGTGAATTTGGTGGACTTGGTATTGAAGTTACCTTGGATGAGAAAACGGGCTATGTCCGTGTGGTGACACCAATTGCTGATACACCTGCTGACAAAGCGGGCGTTTTGGCTGGTGACTTGATTAGCCATCTTGATGGTGATGCAATTCGTGGCTTGAAGTTGAATGAAGCCGTTGAAAAAATGCGCGGTAAAGTGAAAACACCGCTTAATTTGACGATTGTTCGTGAAGGTTCCGACAAGCCAGTTAAAATTACGGTTGTTCGCGACATCATCAAAATTCGTTCAGTGCGTGGCCGTGTTGAAGATGACGTGGCTTATATCCGCATCACTCAGTTTAATGAAAAGACTTTCAGCGGTGTTAAATCTGAGATTGAGAAGCAATCAGAAGAAATTGGCGACAAGCTAAAAGGCTTCGTTCTTGATCTTCGCAACAACCCGGGTGGACTTTTGGACCAGTCGATTGCTGTTTCTGATGTTTTCCTCGACAAAGGTGAAATCGTTTCAACCCGTGGACGCCATGCCAATGAAACGCAACGCTATAGCGCGCGCTCAGGTGATTTGACCAAAGGCAAGCCTGTTATCGTTTTGATCAATGGTGGTTCTGCCTCCGCATCTGAGATTGTGTCTGGCGCTCTGCAAGATCACCGTCGTGCGACAATTATCGGATCACGTTCATTTGGTAAGGGATCTGTACAAACGATTATCCCGATCGGGTCAAGCGGTGCAATCCGCCTGACAACTGCCCGTTACTACACACCATCAGGCCGCTCTATTCAGGCAAAAGGCGTCACACCGGATATCGATGTTGAACAGCCATTGCCAAAAGAGTTGCAAGGTGTGGACGTAAATCGGAGTGAAGCTGACCTTCCTCGTCATCTAAGCAGTAGTGAAGATGATGATGGTGAGAAAAAGGGTTCGCCTGCCTATTTCCCGCGTGAACGTGCGGACGATAAGCAGCTTGATTTTGCTCTTGATCTTCTACGTGGCAAACAAACCCATGCGATGTTCCCACCTGATGCTTCAAAAGGTGTGCCGAACTAGGCTTTCGTCGCAAACACATGAAAAATTGAAAAACCCCGCTCAACGGCGGGGTTTTTTGTGTTTTAGCCTCGTTTTAGAAATTGAGGTTAAGAAATGCTTAAGACTGTTTGCCGCTATACTATCGCTTCGTCGAATCGCAAGACATATGCGACATAAATAAGGACACTGCGGTGAAAGATCTCACCAAACCTCTTGGTGCAGCTGCTTTAAAAAAGAAGAAGCAGCAGGCCAAAACGCAAAGAAACAGGAAGCTCGGCAGTTTTATGCAGCGGGTTCCTTTTGTCTTTATGTCTGCATTTCTTATATTTGGTCTTGGAATAATTTCTGTCATCTGGGTTGCTGTTGTCGATAATCCGAATGGCGGCGAACCAATTGTCAATGTGCGCATTGTTGAGCCGAAGTTTGATAGCGCTGACCGTGATGTTGGTTTGGTTTCTGTTCGCGAAAAGGAAACAGCCAAGAGCATTCAAGACGGTCTGGATGATGAGCCGACGGTCCTAACAGAACTCACGCCTGATAGTGAGGGTGTTTTGGAGCCGCTCGACCCTGATGAAGTGCTGATTTATGACCCAAGTAAGATTGCAGAGACTAAAAAGAAAATTAGCCTTTCGACCGTGGGTGATAAAGCACTGCTTGAGCGGTCGCGTTATGGATTTTTGCCGAAGGTTGGTGAAAATGGCGAAAAACCACTTTTGGCTTATAGCCGTCCGTTAAGCGGTGCGGCTGCCAGCAAAAGCCGCATTGCAATTGTCATCGGCGGTTTGGGTATCAACAAAACAACAACACAGCGCACGTTGAGTGAACTTCCCCAAGAAGTGACGCTTGCCTTTGCCCCTTACGCAGACGGTCTATTGGATTGGATGTCTCGCTCACGAAGTCGTGGCCATGAACTGTTAATGCAATTGCCATTGGAGCCGTTTGATTATCCAAACAATGACCCAGGTCCACGCACACTTCTTGTGGAAGCGCCATGGACTGCTAATGAAGACAAATTGCATTGGTTGTTAAGCCGTATGACCAACTATGTCGGCGCGATGAATTATCTGGGCGCGCGTTATTCCGCCTCTCCAGATGCGCTTGGCGCGTTGTTCACGGAACTGCGCAATCGAGGCCTAATGTACGTGGACGATGGCTCTACGCCGCTTAGCCGCGCGGGTGAAGTTGCGTTTGATCGTAAACTTCCATTTGCTCAAAGTTCGTTGGTGATCGATTCTGTTTTGACAGAAGAAGATATCGATGCACGCTTGCTTGAACTTGAAGGTCTTGCCCGCGACAAAGGCACTGTGATCGGTGTTGCTTCTGCCTTCCCAATTACTATTGATCGGTTGGTGCGATGGGCGAAAGACGCTGATCGACGGGGTGTTAAATTGATCCCGATTACTGGTACACTTGATAAATCAAGCTTCTAATTCTGCACAAAGTATCTCTCATGTCTAAGCAACTCACTCATGATGACCTGCCCTATCGCCCGTGTGTGGGGGTGGTTTTGTTTAATAAGCAGGGTCAGGTATGGCTCGGTAAGCGGCAATGGAACCATGTGCCAGAACATCGTGAACCGGACTATTTGTGGCAATGGCCGCAGGGTGGCATTGATAAAGGCGAAGACCCGCGTGTTGCGGCTGAACGTGAACTTTATGAAGAGACGAGTGTGTCGTCCTTTTCATTCCTTGGTGAAGTGCCAGACTGGTTGAATTATGATCTGCAACCGGAAATGCTGGGCGTTGGCCTTAAGGGAAAATATCGTGGTCAAACACAACGCTGGTTTGCGTTTTTGTTTGAAGGCGATGAGAGCGAGATCAATGTCACAGCACCTGGTGGCGGCGCGCATCCGGCGGAATTTTCGGAATGGCGCTGGGGTGATTTAACTGAAGCGCCAGACCTTGTTGTGCCGTTTAAGCGCGATGTTTATGAGCGGGTGGTTGAGGCTTTTGCAGATTTTGCGAAACCAACTGTTTAAGCGTTAGCCGCAAACAGTGTTGATCCTTATACACTCAACTCAGCCTTCCACTTTTCCGTTCCATTGAATTGTCTTCATGCCAGTTAGGCGAGTTTGGCGCATAAACTCCGCCTCAACTTTTTGAAGTCGTCCCTGAGAAGCGCGGATGCCTGGCTCTAGCCAAACTTTTGCAATATCAAGGCTCTTGCCTGCTCGATTGGCCTTCATGTCAACACGGCCAATAAGCTGGTCTTTTTCAAGTAGCGGAAAAATGTAATAGCCCCATTTGCGTTTGGCGGCGGGCACGTAAATTTCAATGCGGTAATCAAAGCCCCATAACCATTCAAGTCGTTTGCGGTCACGGATTACGGGGTCAAAGGGCGAGAGGGCGCGGACGCGGTTTGGTAAGGGGGCCAGATTGTCGGTGATGTCTTCTATATCGGCGCGGGCAAAAAGTTCTTTGGTTGATTTCCCAAGCCCTTCAACTTCAATCGAACAGACGGATTTATAGTTTTGTTTCGCGAGCCACTCTTTCACTTCAGTGATGGAGAGAAGGTCCCAATAATGGGCGATATCTGAAGGCGAGCCAAAGCCCAACCGTTCTAATGCAGAGCGGCATGCCCAATCGATGAATTCTTGTTTGCTAACGGTGGCATTGCAATTTTCTGCACTTAAACAGCGTTCTGGTAAGTCATAGACCTTTTGAAAATTGCGCCGTGCTTTGGTGCCAAGTTTTCCTGTACGCCACAGATATTCAAGCGCTGCTTTACCATCGTGCCATTGCCACATATCGCGTTTTTCTTTTGTGCGCTCTAAGTCACGTGACATCAAAGAACCCCGTTCTTCAACGCGTGATAGTAGGCTTGTTAGATGGTCAGAAAATCCGTTGCCCTGCCACTTTGTGAACTTGTTTTTTAACCGCGCTTCTTCGCGCTCAAACTTATGTTTCCAATAGGGATAAAAGGCGGTTGGAATGAAGGAGGCGTCGTGGGTCCAGTTTTCAAACAGCAGCTGATCGCGCTCAATCAAGGGTTCCAAATGTTGTGGGCGATAGGTTTGGTTGCGGGCAAATAGCGTCATGTGGTGGGCACGTTCAACCCACTGGATGCTATCAAGTTGCACGAAGCCCAATTGCTCGATTAGCTCATAGAGTTCTTGGTTTGATTGTTTGATGCTCGGCGGGCGCGTCAAACCTTGCAAATGCAAGATGGTATGGCGTGCCGTTTTTGCTGAGAGCTTCAGCATTAAAACCGTTCTTCGCCGCTTTTGCGATGCGGGTCTGGGAAGTCGCGGTAGAGCGCAAATTTAATGCCCGCCACTTGTTGATTGACTGATGCGTGTTTCTTCTCAACATCGCCAGCGCGTTCAGAGACCATGCCAAAGGCAGCGTCGAGCTGTGCGAGGTTTTCCACTTCAATCATGATGTGAAATTCGCCAAGGCTTTCTGGTCCAAGCCCAAGCTTGCGCCGCATCAAACGCCAAGAGACGATTTTCTCTTCGCGTTTGAGGTGGTTCATGAACTGAGCCAAATCATCGGCAAATTCGATGTCGGATTGGCCGCTCTTAAGATCGAAAAAGCCGTGATAAATATCCATTAGACCGGCTTCAATGTTTGTGGGTTAAGACCACCCATATTGCAAACAATGTCCCATTCATTCGGTTTTACCGGCTGAACGGATAGGCGCATGGATGTCACCAGTGACATATCTGCCAAGCTCTCCGTTGCTTTCACCTGCTTCAAAGAGACAGGGATTGGCATATCGCAAAGAGCACGGATGTCGACGCATTCCCATCGATCATCGTCGATGGTGCTGTCTGGATGGCAAAGAGCGGATATTTCGCAGATGCCAACCACATTCAACCCCTCATTGGAATGATAGAAAAAGGCACGGTCGCCAAGTTCCATTGTTCGCATGAAATTGCGTGCTTGGTAGTTGCGAATGCCATCCCATTCTTCGCCAACGTCGCCCTTGGCTTTTTGCTGCTCCCAAGACCATTTGAAGGGCTCGGATTTAAACAACCAATATTGCATTTCGCTTACTCCGCAGGTGCGCCGATGACCCATTTCCAAGGAGAGATTTCGACGCTCTCAAATAGGCCTGCTTTGCCATATGGGTCTGAAGCAAAAAGCGCGTCTGCTGCTGCTTGGTCTGCCGCTTCACACACAACCATAGAACCTGACATATCGCCATTTTCATCAAGCATTGGGCCAGCAAGAACGATTGGGTTGCTTTTCAACCATTCAACGTGGGCAGGGCGATTATCAACGCGGACTTGAAGAGCGCCTTTTTTGTCTTTGCCATAAAATACGAAATGCATGAGAAGGTTCCTTTTATTTTAAAGTTTCTAGCCAAGGGATTACCATTGGTATGAGTTGGTGTCACCCTAGATGCGATATGTGGGTATCAAATTTTAGGGACGACTATTTAATTGGGTCAGGGAAATGACGAGACATCGTCTTTGCTTGTGACTTGAGCACATAAAAGGGTGCAGCTTTGGCGGCTGTATATAGATCAACCGGCGCCCCGTTTTCGCATTTTGATAAGGGGTTGCTCATACCATCCGCCACCCGTCGCGCGGTCTCATTGGCTTTATTTTCACGACCATTGACCATGCCATAAACACAGCCGATGCCGCCAGTGTCTAGGCTTGCGACACTCTTGATGACGAGAAACTGTTTCCGGCTCGTCGCATTGCCTTCTCCGTTATCGATGAAATGACGATAGATCGCAGCGATGGGGCGACCTTTTTTCAAGCGCCATTCAATTGTCAGGTTGATCTGGTTGAAACTACTAAAACTTTCCCAAGAACTTTGGGTTGTTATTTGGTGGTTTAGATGACCGAATTGAACGCTTTCGCGTAGGTCTCCTGTTGATATCCAAATTGGATAATCTTGATAACCGGCACATTTAAAGTGCCCGCCTAGATCAGGTTCATCGACTGGCGGTGTGTCGATCCGTTTGCAGTCTTTATCCCAATCGATTTTGGAATAGGCTGAC
This sequence comes from Hyphomicrobiales bacterium, assembly GCA_039973685.1. Taxonomy (NCBI): domain Bacteria; kingdom Pseudomonadati; phylum Pseudomonadota; class Alphaproteobacteria; order Hyphomicrobiales; species Hyphomicrobiales bacterium. Next base: position 21,955 of record JBDWKL010000033.1, on the reverse strand, counting down.
GTTGCATCAGCCGCTTGTGCATTGGAATGTAGCAAGGGTGTAATCAGTGCCAATAATATGGCTATTTTTGTGCCTTTGAAAAACATAAGAGGCCTCTTTCTATAAAATATAAGAGGCCAGTTTATCAGCCTAGCTCAGCTTTTAAAGGGCGCTGCATGAGTTTTCTCATCGCTTCATCAATTGGCAAGGCTTCACTCAAAACCGCATCAATTGCGTCAATAATTGGGGTTGATATGCCCGCATCTTTGCAGAGCTTAGCCGCAATTGATGTTGTGTGAACGCCTTCGGCAAGTTTTAGCTGTGTAAGGTCTTCGCCGTTACCGACAGCCATGCCATAAGCAAAATTTCGCGATTGGGGGCTGGAGCATGTCAGCATCAAATCGCCGAGGCACGAAAGTCCCATCAGCGTTTCAGGCTTCGCACCGAAGTGGCTGGCGATACGGGAAAGCTCTGTAAAACCACGTGTTGTAAGGGCTGCTTCTGCACTTGCACCAAGCCTTCTTGCCCGCGCCATACCAACGGCAAGCGCGATGACGTTTTTAAGCGCACCGCCAAGTTCGGCACCGATAACATCATCAGAGGCATAAGTGCGAAGCCCTTGGCTTGAGATAGCCTCAGATAGGGTCGTTGCCATTGCCAATGTTGGTGCCGCCAAGGTGACCGCTGTAGGAAGGCCACGCGCTACATCATGGGCAAAGCTTGGGCCTGACAAAGCCGCGATTGGATTATTGGGCATGACTTCAGCCGCAATATCGCTCGTGCGTTTACCGGTAGTTTTCTCAATGCCCTTTGCACAGAGCAGAATTGTCGCGTCGTTTGAAAGGTGCGGTTTTGCATCTTCTAAGATAGTGCGTAGCGATTGGGTTGGGATGACAACAAGAGCAAGCTCGGTGCCTTTGATGTCTACGAGGCTAGTCGTGGCTTGGATGCCCGCTGGCAGAGTTATGCCTGAAAGATAGCGCTCATTCTTCTGGTTATCATTTACATCAGCCACAAGTTCTTCAGACCGCGCCCATAGTTGCGGGGCTTTGCCTGCGCGCGCTAGATGGGCGGCAAGGGCTGTGCCCCAAGCGCCGCCTCCAATAACTGAAATTCGCTTCATACTTTTGGCCCTCGTTTGCCCTTGCCAACCACTGTGCTGCTTTCTTCATCAAGCGGCCAGCGCGGGCGAGGGGTAAATGATAAGTCGCCACTTTCACCAAGCGCGATGCGTTCCAATGCCGCCCAGCCAATCATCGCCGCATTGTCCGTGCATAGCTTCAACGGTGGTGCGGAGAGTGAAAAACCTTCCGTCTCGCAAAGTTTTTCAAGTGTTGATCTGATTTTCTGATTGGCTGCAACCCCACCAGCTACCACGAGCGTTGGTTTTTTCTGGTTAGGAAATTGTTCTTTAAAAAGTGCCAAAGTGCGTTCGATCCGATTTTTTAAAATATCACTGACCGCTTGCTGGAAAGACGCGCAAATATCGCTGACGTCTTGGTCTGTTAAAGGGGCGTGTTTTTCTGCGGCCAATCGAACAGCTGTTTTAAGGCCAGATAATGACAGGTTTAATGTTTCATGGTGTTGCATGGGGCGAGGGAAGTTAAAACGCGCTTCATCCCCTGCTTTTGCCATTTGTTCCACAGCCGGACCGCCTGGATAATCTAGCCCTAGCATTTTAGCGGTTTTATCAAAGGCCTCACCCAGTGCATCATCAATTGTTGTGGCAATGCGCTCGTAATTGCCGACGCCATGAACGAGCAAAATTTGCGTATGGCCGCCAGAAACCAAAAGTAACACATAAGGAAAAGCAACATTGTCTGTTAGCCGCGCTGTAAGAGCGTGGCCTTCCAAATGATTGATTGGATAAAACGGCACGGCCAATGCATGAGCCATTGCCTTGCCTGTCATCGTGGCAATCAACAATCCACCATTAAGGCCGGGGCCTGCGGTGGCGGCGATGGCGTCGAGGTCTTGGGCCTTGATTTTGGCATCATTCAAAGCGGCAGCAATCACGCCATCAATGGCTTCCACATGCGCGCGTGCCGCAATTTCGGGTACGACACCACCAAAAGCTGCGTGTTCTTCGATTTGGCTCAACACGACATTGGACAAAATATGGCTCGTTCCGTCGTCATGGCGGCAAAGAACACTGGCTGCGGTTTCGTCGCAACTTGATTCTAAAGCCAGAACAAGTGGATTGCTCGCATTGGGCGCAGGTCGTTTTGAATGTTTAAGTTTTGTGAAATCGGACATAAGGGCGTTGATGTAGAGAACCAAACGGCTATTGTGTCGCGGAACCTATCACTTGAGCCGAACTGCTTGCAAATGAATCCGACATCTTTCTCATCCAACTCCCCTTTAAAAATTGGAACCCGTGGCAGCGACCTTGCTTTGGCACAGGCGCGTGAAGTGCGAAGTCTGTTAATGGCAGCGCACGCAATGGAGGAAAATGCGTTCTCTATTACGGTTATCAAGACCACGGGCGATATTGTTGTCGACCGTCCCTTGTCTGAGATTGGTGGTAAAGGGCTTTTCACCAAAGAGATTGAGCAAGCGCTGATTGATGGCGATATTGATATTGCGGTTCACTCTTCCAAGGATATGCCGACAACTCTGCCAAATGGCTTGGTGCTTGATGTGTTCTTGCCGCGTGAAGATACGCGCGACGCCTTCATTTGCGAAAAGGCAAGCGGGCTTGATGGTTTGGCTCAAGGGGCGGTGATTGGTTCATCTTCTTTGCGCCGCCAGGCGCAACTGTTGCGCTATCGCTCTGATTTCAAGGTGATTATGTTTCGCGGCAATGTTCAAACTCGTTTGCGTAAACTGGCAGATGGCGTGGCTGAGGCAACATTGTTGGCGGCTGCTGGCCTTAGTCGGTTGGGTATGTCGCATATTGTGGCTGATTATCTTGATGAGGGAGCGTTCTTGCCTGCCTGTGCTCAAGGGGCGATTGGAATTGAAACGCGCGATGGTGACGATGTGACGCAAAACTTCATCGCACCGCTTCACGATGCTGGAACGGCGGCTGCAGTTCAGTGTGAGCGCGCTTTCTTGAAAGTGCTCGATGGATCATGCCGAACCCCGATTGCAGGCATTGCGCGCATCGAGGGTGATGCACTTTCTTTCAAAGGAGAAGTGCTTCGGCCTGATGGTTCTGAGAGTTTCCCGATTGATGGTTCGGGAAGCATTGCCGATGCTGTTGCGATTGGTGAGGAAGCGGGGCTTCGGCTGAAATCGCAGTTGAGCGATGATTTCGTGCAAAGCCTCCACCAGCGTTAAATCATGCGTGTACTCGTCACCAGACCAGAACCCGATGCCAGTTTAACAGCTGAGCGCCTACGGGCCGCAGGGTATGAGGTGTTGGTTGCGCCGATGTTGGAAACAGTTTTTTTAAACGAACCGCTTGATGATATGCACACGGGTGATTTTGTTGTCACAAGCCGAAATGGTGTGCGGGCGTTAGCTAAGGTTGCAGACGAAGAAACCCGCGAAACAAGAACCCTTTATACTGTGGGCGATGCAACAGCAGCTTTGGCGCGTGGTTTCGGGTTCAAACATATTCGCTCTGCTTCAGGTGCTGTCGATCAATTGGTTGATTTGATCGGTCCTGCTCGCTCGGATGATCGTGCGGGCCTCATTTATGTTTGTGGGCGAGATCGCAAAGGAAGGCTTGAAGATAAGCTAAAGGCAAATGGTTGGCAGGTAGATGTTGCTGTTCGTTATTACAGTGATAGCGTCGATCATCTCTCACCCGATATTTTGACGGCGATTGAAAGTGAAACAATCGACGCAGTTCTGCTCTATTCAAACCGCACTGCTGAGGCATTTGAGGGTGTGATTAAACGATATAAAATAAGTCAATTGACTAACTCAATAAAGTTTTTCTGCCTTGCCAAAGGCATTGAATCTGTGTTCGATAGGTATGGAAAAATACAGCTTATTGTTGTAGAGCATCCAAATGAACAATCTATGTTCGATGCTTTGGCGCATTATCAAAACCGTGGTTAAGAGCCGTTAGGAAAAAAATGACAGTTTTTACCTGGCCGGCGAACACAATAGAACGAGTTAGAATATGGCAACTGGTGAAAATCAAAAACCTGGTAGTAGAGCTACTGGCCGTGGCAAAGGTAAAGGCACGGCATCAAAACCACAAAGTGCACAAGCACGCGCGCGCGCCGCAAAAAAATCGGTGACAATTGATCTTGAGGCAAAGGATGTAACGCCTAAGCCAGAAGCAAAAACGTCAGTTCCAAAAACGCGTTCGACTACTAAAACAACCAGCGAAAAAAGCGCGCCTTTTAAGAGTGCTGCAAAGCCAGAGGCTGCAGCGGCTACAGCGACGAACGCCAAAGCAGAAACGTCGCAGGCTAAGCCAGCTCCAACAGCATCGAAACCGACAGCCTCGAGCAGTAAAGAAGTGCCGAACAATTCTGAGGCCAAAAATACGAATGTTGGAGGAACGCCTCCCACCAAGCCTCCTGTGCAGAAGACTGAAAAATCAGGCGGTTCATTTTTCCCAAACCTTGTGGCTTCAATTGTCGGCGGTGTTATCGCGATTGGTGCCCTTATTGGCTTGCAAAAAGCAGAGGTTATTCCAAGTTTTGGTGACGGTGGAGTAAATGCCCTTACAAGTCGTGTCGCTAATTTGGAAGATGCGCCTGCCGTAAATGCAGTAAGTCTCGATGAGTTTGTTTCTCTTTCTGAACGTCTCGATGAAATGGAGCAGGGCATTGAAAATAATGATAAAAACTCTGTTCCTGAGGAAGTTTTAGCGCGCCTAACAGCATTGGAAGCGCGTTTGGCTGACGCTGAAGGAAGTGTCGCACCTGCGACTACTGGTGATGCAGCGTTGCCAAGTGGCATTACTGAGCGCCTCGCTGCGATTGAAGCACGGCTGAGTGCGAGCGAAGGAGCAGGTGTTGATGGTCAAATTACTGCTTTGAACGAGAAACTGACAAACCTAGATGCAGAATTTACAGCTGTTCAAGCCGAGTTGAAAGTTGCAAACAGCGCTAATCAACCAGCAGGAGATGTGAACACTGGTTCTGACGGCGTTACGGGCAGCGCGGGCGATGATGCGTCTTCGGGCTTGCAGTCACAGTTAGCAGCCTTGCAAAAAAAGGTTGCAGCTCTTGCAATTCCAGTGGCAGGCCAAGGCGGCAATGACGCGATAGTAAGTGCGGCAAGACAGTCTATTTTTTCAACGATTGATCCAAAGTTTATCGCACTTCAAGGCCAGCTTGATGAGACATCTTCGTTGCTTGGTGCAGTTCAAGACAAGATTGCATCTGTTGACAGTGCTCAAAGCGATATTGGCGGTAAACTTACAGCGCTCACTGAAAAGCTTGGTAGCGTTGAAGGGGCTCTTGATACGCAGAATGAAACCACGGCGAGTGTACAGCTTGCGACAAAAAGTTTAGCTCTCGAAAACCTCAAAAAGATTGCTCAAAATGGCGGAGCTTTTGGTTCCGCTCTCACGTCTTTGGAACGTGCTGGTATTGAACCAGAAGCGATTGAATCGCTGCAACCATTTAGTGTAACTGGGTTGAAGGATGGGGCGAGCTTGAAAAGTGAGTTGATCAACTTAATTACGTTGGCCTCTGCCAAAGATGGTGTGACGGGAGAGACACTGCCGGAACTTTCTGCTTTTGAAAAACTGGCGAAGAATGCAAAAAGTTTCATCAAAATTCGTTCACTAAGCGATGATGATACGGGTCCCTTTAATCAGCTGCAGAAACATTTTGACGAAAGCAATGTGAATGGCTTCCTAGAAACTTGGGAAACGTTGAGCGAAGACCAAAGACAGATTTTCGATGAATGGCTCGTGGAATGGAAAGGCAATTTAGCATTGTCTTCTCTCATTCAAAAAATTGAACAAGATGTGGCAGGAAACCCTGCCGATGAAACGTCGTCACAGTAAGTAAAGGTTTGGGTCGATGATTGGTCTGGTAATATTTCTTGTCGTAGTCTTCTTGGTAGCAGCCGGTTTTGCTTGGCTTGCCGATCAACCAGGAAGTTTGCTTGTTGTTCGCCTTGGCGGATTTGAATTTGCCGAAGAGAATTTGGCAATAATTGCAGCGATTGCTCTTGGTGTCTTGCTGGCGATTATTTTCGTTTGGATAATCTTGACCATGGTCTGGAAGACGCCTGGAAGCATTGGTAGCTTCTTTAGGAACCGCCGCCGCGAAAAAGGTTGGCAGGCTTTGGCAGAAGGTGTCATTGCCGTCGGTTCTGGCGATATTGGCATGGCCAAACGATCAGCGAAAAACTCAATTAAATATTTGCCTGAAGAGCCCGTAACCCAACTCTTGACGGCGCAAGCAGCACAAATGGAGGGCAAAACGGATAAGGCTCGTGAGGCCTTTGAAATGATGCTTGAAAAACCGGAGACCAAACTATTGGGTCTGCGTGGGCTTTATGTAGAAGCAGAAGAAACCGGTGAAACTGAAGCAGCTCGGCACTTTGTTGAAGAAGCGGTTAGTGCGCGTCCTGGCGTTGAATGGTCTGGAAAAGCACTGTTGAACATGCAGGCAACGGAAGGTGATTGGGAAGGCGCTCTGCTAACCCTTCACCAAAATGCCGATTCTAAGCTTTATACGAAAAAAGAGGCAAAGCGTTTGCGTGCTGTCTTGTTGACAGGGCATGCAGCGGAACTGGAAGAGGGTGGTGATCCACAAAAAGCGAAGGCAAAAGCTTTAGAGGCGCATCGTCTTGCCCCTGAACTTGTACCGGCTGCAGTTATTGCCGCGCGTGTATTGGCTCGTGTTGGTGATCTTCGCAAAGCAGCAAAAATTGTTGAAACATCGTGGAAACTCGATACGCATCCTGAGTTGATTGCGACCTATACACAATTGCGTTCTGGCGATAGCGGTCTTGACCGTTTGAAACGTGCTGAAAACCTCAATAATATGAAACCTAATCACCCTGAAGGTGTGATGGGTGTTGTCCGTGCCAAGATTGATGTTCAAGATTGGATTGGCGCGCGTAAAGACCTTGAAGGCCTGCTCGCCACGGAACCGACAAGAAATGCTTGCTTGTTGATGTCTGAGATTGAAGAAGGTGAATTTGGTGATCGTGGCCATGTTCGCGAATGGTTGTCGCGTGCCGTGCGTGCGCCACGTGATGCAGCATGGACTGCTGATGGATATGTGGCGGATGAGTGGGCACCTTTCTCACCTGTAACCGGTGAATTGGATGCGTTTGAATGGCGTGTTCCGGTCGAAAACCTCGATGAAGAACAAGATCTCCAATTAGAGCAAATTCCATCTGGCCCAATGGAGCTTCCTGTTCTTGAGGCAGCAAGTGGTGTGGCCATCATGAATGTTGCCAATGACGATGATGTTGTTGATGTTATCGAAGATGAGGCAAGCGAAGTTGTTGCTAATGTAGCAAATGATGAAGTTGCGCAAACCAAAGACGCTGAGGACTTAGATACCTCTGAAGCGGAAGAACCAAGCAGCGCTGAAAAATCTGATACTGATGAGGCGGATGAAACGGACGCCGAAACAGAAAAAGAAGCGGCTGACGAACCGATTATCGAGAGCGAAGAAGTGCTTGAAGAAAAGGGTGAAGCTGCGGCTGAGGACGAAGAGGCTGCTGCTTCTTCTAACGATGAAGAACAGCCAAAGAAAAAAGAAGACCCGATCAACAAGCCGCCTATTGATGATCCAGGCGCGAAAGCTGAAGCAGAGAAACCGAAAAAGCGTTTCCGTCTGTTTTAATGTTGAGCGCTAGGCAGCATAGGTTGCCAGCGCATCATCATTCAGTTCGACACCGGTGCCAATAACATTATCTGTTACCGCGTAGCCATTTTCAATTTTCAATGGCTCGCGGATCACTGGATTAAACCAATCAGCATATTCTAGCCAATGAGCAGTTGGTGTTACGCTCAATAATTGCGCGCTTAGTTCTGGCCATAAATGGCTTGAGACTTTGATATTGTTTTGCTCAGCCAATTTTGCAATGCGCATCCAGCCCGTAACACCACCGCATTTTTGTGCATCGGGCATGATGAGGCCTGTTGTGCCAAGGTCAAAAGCTGTTTGAAAATCAGAAGGCCCCCACCAGTTTTCGCCTGCTTGAAGCGGTGTGGCTGTTTCTCTTTGAAGGGCTGCGTAGTTTTTAAAATCGTGGGACAGAATTGGTTCTTCAACCCATGCAAGGCTTTCGCTTTCAAGGGCATGAAGGCGTGTGCGGGCTTCATCAATTGAAAGGCTTTGATTGTAGTCGACCATCAACTCAACATTGGGGCCGACAGCTTCACGCATGGCGCGAATAACGGCGAGGTCATCTGCGACCGTTTCATAACCAATTTTTGCTTTTACGGCTTTAAATCCGCTGGCTGCAAATTTCCCTGCGCCTTCAGCTGAACCTTTCACACCATCAAAGCCAACATTGGCATAGGGAATAACGGGTTGCGTGGCACCACCAAGCAGAGAAGAAAGCGCTTTGCCTTCAGCGCGCGCCTTGGCATCCCAAAGTGCCATGTTAAAACCCGATAGAACCATGCCCATCATGCCTTGTGTGCCAAGTAGCTTGAACCGATCATGCAGCATGTCGGTGTTGGCAGAGGGGCTTAGATCTTGACCCTCAAGCATCGGAGCTATTGTGGTGGCTAGGGTATGGACTGTGCTCAAAAAGACATCGGCATACGTGAATATGATCCCATCACCTCGCACGCCCTCATCGGTCAATACTGAGACCGTGACGATAGGACATACATTGATGATGGCCGATGACGTTTTATGCGGCTCGGCCATGGGAAGCCGAGCGGCACGAATTGTGAAGGATTTGATATTCATAAACCCAAGCAACCTTTGGTAAGCTTCAAAATTTTAGCCTAACGAAGGTTAGACGCCTTTGAAGTTTACCTCACGTTCGCGTTCCATCAAATACTTAGTCGATAGGAGTGGGATATTCGGTAGCTTGTCTTTGAAGTTACCAATTTGGCCAACCAAAATACCGAGAACGATAACACCGCCGCCGATTAGTACAGCGTTAGATGGCTCTTCGCCCAAAAGAAGGAAAGCAAAAGCAACGCCTGCGATCGGAGTGAAAGAAGAGGCTACTGATACATCGCCTGTGTTTGCAGACTTGATCCCAACAAACCAGAAGTATTGACCACCCACAACAATGACTGCGCCGTAGATGAGCATGAGCTGCCATAAGAGCGGACTGCCAAGGTCTATGAAATGTTCTAGGCCCAATAGATAGATGGTAACGCCTAGGAAGATGATCGCGCCCAGACCTGTTCTGATGACTGTGAATATGCCAAGTGGAATGTTTTTCAATCGCACCTTAGCAACGATGGTTGAGATGGCAGTGAGCACTGCAGCACCTGCTGCTTGCATCTCGCCTTTGCCGAATGAAAAACCAGTGCCGCCGCTTTCAAGGTAAAAAGTGAAAGCAACTCCAAGAAACGCAATAGCTGCGCCGATGGTAGGCCATACATCAGCCTTTTCTTTCAAAACAACCATCGACAGGATGATCAGGAAAATTGGCTCAATACGTCCGACCAAAATAGTGTTTGTTACGCTTGAATTGGTGAGCGCCAAAAACATGAGAGAAGGAACGAGTGCGCCGGTGATGATTGCTAAAATGATGAGGCTCCACCAATCACCAGAGGTCAGCTTTGCTAAGGCTTCCTTCGTCCATTGTTTGCGATAAAAAATGTACATGGTGACACAAGCAACGATGTTACCTGCGAATAAAACATTACAAAAACTAACCGGGTTGCGGCCATGAATTGGGTTTGCAGCGCCAACATCAAACAGAAGCAAGACGATTGAATTTGCTGAAGCAAAAATGAAAATTGCGATCCAGACGAAAATCAAACCCTTGCCTTTCGACACGGTGTTGTCGCCTGTTGCTTCGATTGTTGCGGTTGCCATAGTATTTCCTTAAAAATGCTCGTCAGATTCGACTGCTTACCTGTAACATAGTGTCATAGGTGATTTTAGCAATTCATCAAAATTCACAATGTTCTAATGTGGTTGTGAGTTTAAGTGAAGGTCAGGGCTAAGATTGAATTAGCTTGCCGCTATAGCGTTTCTCAGAACCTTCAATAAGGGTTGCGCCGACAAGTTTTTCATAAAACTCGATCGGGCCCACCCATCCAATGGTGGCATAGACATGCCCTTTTGCGATCATCGCATCAAGAGCTGCAAACAAAAGAGCCGCTCCTAAACCTCTGCCTCGCTGTGATTTGTCAACGCCGGTTGGGCCAAACATGCCGATGGCTGAAACGTCATAGCAAACAAAGCCTATGACCTTTCGATCTTGCATCGCGATGATTGAGCTTGTGGTTTCCGCATAGGCCCCTTTAAGAAATTCATCGGCCCAGCCGCGACTGAAGTTTTCTTCAATCCAATCACGTACCATGCTTACTTCTGCGGCCATGACGGGACGCATAGTTACGCCATCCGGCAGGCTTGGACGCTCGCTCGGTAGGTCGTAGAGTTTAACAAGTAAGTCTGGCATTACGCTCCCTTGGTGAGGTCACTCACAATGTTACCGGCAACTGAAACCTTCGCCACACTCATGCTATCGCTTTCGATGATCTCTGCAAGATCAAGAAGGGCAGCATCGATTGCTGGCTTATTGGCTTTGTACCAGCTTGCGACTGGATCCGCACCTTTGTGCTTAGTCAACACATCATGGGTGATTGCACGGTGCGCGCGGGCGAGTTGTTGTCGGCCACGCCACAAGGCAAGATTGTCATAATAGTCGGTGGTTTCAACATCGCGCGCCATGGCATCAATGCGGTTGAGGGAGAACATTTCATCCAGCGCGAAGTAAGCCTTAGCACCGCTTGCAAGCGGCTTCTTAGCTTTGTCCGCCACCATGATGATGTTTGGTACAAGATCAAGGGCTGGTAGAAGTGACATATCCTCGGCAATATCTTTCGGCACACCGCCATCAAGATAAGACTGCTTGAGTTTTAAACGGTCGGCTTCCATGTAGCTTGAGAGCATTTTGCTCAGGGTTGGGCGCAATGTTTCAATGCCATCAGCGATTGGTTTGATGGCAGCCTCAATGCCTTTTTTGAATGAACCGTTACGCAAGGCCCAGACTGTTTGGCCTACAAGAACGCGGCGAAGCATATGATAAAGATCGAGCTGCACGGCGCCAGTTATCTTATTATCAAGTGCGTCAATGCGGGCATTCAAAGCTTGGAAGCTAAAGGCATCGCGGACCAGAATGTAGGCTTTAGCAATCTCAGGTGTCGTCGCACTTGTTTGTGCTTGAACGCGCTCTAGATAAGTCGCGCCCCCACGGTTGATCATGGCGTTACAAACCTGCGTCGCGATGATTTCACGGCGTAGTTTGTGACCTGCAATTTCGCCCGCGTATTTCTTCTGCATGGCAGTTGGGAAATAGCGTGTCAGTTCTTTTTCAAGATAAGGATCATCAGGCACTTTGCTGTCGATCAAATCATCAAACAGATTGATCTTGGCATAGGCAAGCAACACACCGATTTCAGAGCGGGTAAGCGGAATTTCGTCTACACGGCGTTCTTCAAGAATGACGTCGTTGGGTAGGTCTTCCACCGCACGATCCAACAGTCCGCGTCCTTCAAGGTCTTGCATCATACGGGTTTGGTGGTGGAAGTCTTCCATACCTGCAAGCTCTGTGAGGGAGATTGCCAAACTTTGCTGATAGTTGTTTCGCAGGACTAAGTCAGCGACTTCTTCCGTCATGGATTCAAGTAAGGTGTTACGTTTTGGAAGCGTCAGCTTTTTAGCGCGGACAGCATCACCAAGTGCGATTTTAATGTTCACCTCAACGTCTGAAGAGTTCACGCCCGCTGAGTTGTCGATCGCATCTGAATTGCTGCGCCCGCCAAGTTTGTTATAGGCAATACGCGCGCGTTGGGTCATGCCAAGGTTTGCACCCTCGCCAATTACCTTAGCGCCAACTTCAGCGGCCTCAATACGAATTGGATCATTGGCGCGGTCACCGGCATCTGCGTCAGTTTCCAATGGGCCGCGAATATAGGTACCAATGCCGCCAAACCAGAATAGCTCAACCTCCATTTTCAAGATGGCACGCATCAACTCAAATGGCGTCATTGTCTTAGTCGTGACGCCAAGCATCTTTTGGATTTCTGGGCTGATGTTGATTGATTTCAAAGAGCGAGGGAAAATGCCGCCGCCTTTTGAAATAAGTTTCGTGTTGTAGTCCTGCCAAGAGCTGCGCCCCATATCAAACAGGCGCTTGCGCTCTTTGAAGGTCTTTGCTGGGTCTGGGTCTGGATCAATGAAAATATCGCGGTGGTCAAAAGCGGCTACAAGTTTTGTGGCTTTTGATAGCAACATACCATTGCCGAAAACATCACCTGACATATCGCCAACACCGGCTGCGGTGAACGGCTCTTTTTGGATGTCCTTATCCATCTCACGGAAATGGCGTTTAACCGTTTCCCATGCACCGCGCGCGGTGATGGCCATCTTCTTATGGTCATAACCAGCAGAGCCGCCCGAAGCAAAAGCGTCGTCTAGCCAGTAGTCATGATCTTGGCTGATACCGTTGGCCGTGTCGGAGAAGGTTGCTGTGCCTTTGTCCGCTGCAACAACCAAATAAGGGTCGGCTTCTTCATGACGCACAACATTTTCTGGATGCACCACTTTTGTACCGTCCAGATTGTCCGTGATCTCAAGTAAGTTTGAGATGAAAATCTTATAGGCCTCAGTTCCCTCATGGATGAATTCATCACGGCTCATGGTTGGTGTGAGTTTCTTAGGAACGAAACCGCCTTTGGAGCCAACTGGCACGATCACAGCGTTTTTGACCTGCTGCGCTTTCACAAGACCCAGCACTTCGGTTCGGAAGTCTTCTGGACGGTCTGACCAACGAAGGCCGCCCCGTGCTACTTTGCCGTAACGCAAATGCAGGCCTTCAACCCGTGGGCTTGTCATAAAGATTTCGCGGTAAGGGCGTGGTTCAGGCAAGCCTTCAATCTCGCGCGGGGCAAGCTTGAGCGAAATCTCAGGAATTGTGTCGCCGTTTGCGTCTTTCTTGAAGAAGTTGGTTCGAACCGTTCCCATGATCACAGAGCGGAACCGACGGATGATTTGATCTTCATCAAGGCTTGCAACATTTTCAAGCGCTGCATCAATCTGCTTGCTGATACTTGATTGTTTCTTGTCGCGGCCTTTGGTGTCGGGATCAAAACGCGCGTTAAACAGCGCGCTTAAGTAGGCTGCGATTTCTGCGTTTTTGTTGAGTGCCCGCCACATGTAGTCTTGGCTGTAGGTAACACCAATTTGCTGGAGGTAGCGTGATACTGTGCGCAAAACCGCAATGTCGCGCCAAGCAAGGCCCGCATTAATGGCAAGCGCGTTGTAGCCGTCATTACCTGTTTTATCATTCCAAATGGCAAGCAGCATATTGGTGAGAAGCTCTTTGCTCTCGCCTAGATCAAGGTCTGCGCCAGAGGTTGTCTCCAATGTCATGTCATGGAGATAAGTGCTTGCCTCTCCCCATGGTTCGATCTTGTAAGTCCGTTCGTTGATGACCCGAAAGCCGATGTTTTCAAGCAGTGGCACCCGTGTGGAAAGTTCAATTGGCTCTAGTTGATTGTATAATTTCAAACCAATGCGGTTTGCAGGCATATCAGGGCGGCGATAGAAATCTGCGTGAATATCGTTGCTCGATTGCAGCTCTTCAAGGACCTTAATATCGCTGAGGCAGTCTGCAGGAATGAAGGCTTCTTGGTAGGCCGCTGAAAACGCTTGGCGATATTGCGAGGCATTCTCTTTAGATCGCGAAGCTTGCAACGCTTCGATGAGGCTGTCTTCCCATGTCTGGGTGATCGCTTCAATTGCGATTTCTAAATGGTCGGCGCTGATCGCGGGTTGTTCGCCTGGATTGCGGGCAATAATGAAGTGGACCCGTGCAAGGAGACCTTCTGGGAAGCCTGGATAAAACGCGGAAACGCGGCCGTCAAAAATTTCTTCAAAATATTCGCCGATGCGAATGCGGGTATCTGTGTTGTAGCGATCACGCGGAACAAAGGTGATGACGGAGACATAGCGGTCAAATTTATCCCATCGTGGCAACACCCGCACGGTTGACCTGTTATCAAGAGCCAAAACAGCGTGAGCAAATTCATCAAGCTGCTGGAAACCCATTTGGAATAATTCATCGCGTGGATAGGCTTCAAGCACATTCCAAAGCGCTTTGCCTGAGTGGCTGTCTTCGGCAAAAGGCGCGCGTTTCATCACCGCTTCTGCTTTGTGGCGGATATACGGGATATCTGCAATTGATGTTGCGTAGACAGGCCCTGTGAACAAGCCGATTGCTCGTAATTCACCTGTGACGGATCCATCCTCGTCATAAAGCTTGATGCCGACATAATCCATATGCACTTGGCGGTGAATTTTAGACCGCACATTGGCTTTGGAGATAATTAAAGGTTCGGGGCGTGTTATGAATTCGCGGATTTCTGGAGTGATAGACACCAGTTCGTTCCCGCGTTTCAGCACATGCACCTTCGGGTCTTTCAAAATACCAAGGCCACTATTTTCAACGGGTTGAATAAACCGTTCGGCTTTTTCATCGTGGCGATATTCGCGCATGCCTAAGAAGGTGAAATGATCACTTCGCAACCATTCTAAAAACTGCACCGCTTCGGCAATTTTTTGAACTTCTAATGCAGGCGGCGACGTTTTGTATTGTTCGATCGCCTGATCAAGCCGCTTTAACATCGGGCGCCAGTCACGCACGACACCTTTCACGGATTTCAAAAGGGTGGTTAGTGATGACTTCAGTTCTTTATGTTGAGCGGCTGTCAGTTTGCCCACGTGAATGTGGATCAAGCTTTCTTGTTTTTCCGTCGGCCCTGTTGATGGCGTGCGCGCAAGGGGTGTTGATTTCAGCTTGCCAGCTTTGTCGCGTTCAACCACAAAAATTGGATGCACCAATAATTCGATGTCGTGGCCGAGGGCGCGGATTTCTGGCACAACGCTATCAATCAAAAACGGCATGTTGTCGTTTACAATATTAAGGGTTGTAACCGTGCGAGGATTGGTTTTGCTGCCAATCACATGCTCAGAAATATCGATCAGTGGCGTACCGCTTTTTCGATTTGAGAGCGCTTTGAAAGTGGCTTCGCTAAACTTCGCGATATCTTGTCCGCTATAGCGTTCAAGATCGTCATCAATGGCGAATTCGTAAGTTGTTTGAAGGAAGGTCCCGAGGGACTTGTTTTTGCGATTAAGTAATTTCGCCGCTTCATTAAGCTTTTTAGACGCGAGGGGGGCAGCTTTATCCATGATCAATTAGTTCCCGGACCGTTGCAAAATGATCGGTTAACCCGCGGGAAACGTCTGGTGCAAAATAACTGCACGGTCCGGCTCACCCTGAGGGCAATATCCAATCCTTGCGAATCACTGTGAGCCGACAATGCACACTTTGCAACCTTGCAATGAAAAAGCAGGCGACAAGTCACACTTTTGCTGACTTCTTGGTTGTTGGTTCGTTAATTGATCTACCAAGTGCGCCTTGGGCCAGTATCTATGTGATAGTGGCGCACATAAGAACTGTATCCGCCGACGCCCTTATGATTTTTCAAAAACTTGAGTACTTTACGGCGATCGGCTTTGAGGGTGAAATCGGTCGCTTCGCAGCGCAGGTGATATGATTTTTTAGCCCCGCCTTTGCGACGGTTTTCACTTTTCTCGCGCTTGGTTGATGTAACCGTTACACGGCCAAATTTACGCGACGTATGATTTAAGACGCGGCGCAGTCTGAATGGTACGCAGGACTTGGTATCAAGATAACGCACATCTTTGTCCCCGGCAAAAAACAGATTGACGACGGGGGTCTTTGCGCAGGCGCTTAGAAGAACGGCGGCTGACAGAAAAAAAGACAAAGATACAAGCTTACGGGTACGCATTTTACTGACCGGATAACGATAACACTTGGGTTCAGGGTGAGCCAAAACGGTTAAAATTCGAATGATTTTGTTAATCTTTGTTCAGATTTTGGTTTTGTTGCTTAATCAATCCTTAATATCGTTTTTTGGCTCAGCGTTCACTCATAGTCTAATGGACTTGAAGTCTTGCTGTGCTTAAGGTGCGCCCAGATTTTTGTGGCCACATTGCTGGTCGCAGCTGATCGTCAACGGGAGGAATATATGTCTGACGTGAAAGTTTATGCAGTAGATCAGGCAACTGCAGATAGCGCGCACATTAATAAAGCGCGATATGATGAGATGTATGCGCAAAGCGTGAACGACTCTGAAGGGTTTTGGGCTGAGCACGGTAAACGTGTTGATTGGATCAAGCCTTTTACCAAGGTCAAAAACACCACATTTGAGTATCCAGATGTTTCAATCAAATGGTTTGAAGATGGCCTGCTCAATGTATCGGCCAACTGTATTGACCGTCATTTGGCAACACGCGGTGATCAAACGGCCATCATTTGGGAAGGCGATGAGCCAACAGATGATGCGCATATCACGTATAATCAGCTTCATGAAAAAGTTTGCCGTCTTTCAAATGCAATGAAAGACGCCGGCGTTAAAAAGGGTGACCGCGTTACTCTTTATATGCCGATGATCCCTGAAGCAGCATATGCAATGCTTGCTTGTACTCGTATCGGTGCTGTGCACTCCATCGTGTTCGGTGGCTTCTCACCAGACGCGCTTGCAGGCCGCATTGTTGATTGTGAATCAACCTTTGTGATCACAGCCGACGAAGGTCTTCGCGGTGGACGCGGTATTCCATTGAAAGCCAATACGGATGCGGCGATTGATATTGCTGCTAAAGGTGGCGTCAATGTTGAAAAAGTAATCGTGGTCAAGCGCACCGGTGGTGATATCGGTTGGGTAGATGGTCGTGATGTTTGGTATGGGGATGTTTGCGATGCAGCCTCTCCTGATTGCCCACCAGAAGCTATGAACGCGGAAGATCCACTTTTCATTCTTTACACGTCTGGCTCAACTGGTCAGCCAAAAGGTGTGCTTCACACAACAGGCGGCTATCTCGTTTGGGCAGCAATGACCCATGAGTACGTCTTCGATTATAAAGACGGTGACGTTTACTGGTGTACGGCGGATGTGGGCTGGGTAACTGGCCACTCTTACATCGTTTATGGTCCGCTTGCGAATGGCGCGACGACAGTGATGTTTGAGGGCGTACCGAACTATCCAGATAATTCTCGTTTCTGGCAGGTTTGCGATAAGCACCAAGTCAATCAATTCTACACAGCTCCAACGGCAATTCGCGCGTTGATGCAAGGTGGCGACGATCCGGTGAAATCAACATCGCGTTCATCACTTCGCATTTTGGGTACAGTCGGTGAGCCGATCAACCCAGAGGCTTGGAATTGGTATCATAGTGTTGTTGGCGAAGGGCGTTGCCCGATTGTTGACACTTGGTGGCAGACAGAAACGGGTGGTCATATGATCACGCCGCTTCCAGGTGCGACCGCATTGAAACCAGGTTCTGCAACATTGCCATTCTTCGGTGTTCAGCCGCAGCTTGTTGATAATGATGGCAACCCGCTTGAAGGCGCAACAGACGGCAATCTTTGCATTACTGATTCATGGCCGGGCCAAATGCGCTCGGTTTATGGTGACCATGAGCGTTTCGTTCAGACCTATTTCTCAACCTATAAAGGCAAGTACTTTACAGGTGACGGCTGTCGTCGTGACGAGGATGGTTATTACTGGATCACAGGCCGTGTGGATGACGTGATCAATGTATCGGGTCACCGTATGGGCACAGCAGAAGTTGAAAGTGCTTTAGGTTCGCATGATGCTGTTTCTGAAAGCGCTGTGGTTGGTTTCCCGCATGATATTAAAGGACAGGGCATTTATTGTTATGTCACTTTGATGGCTGGCGTTGAAGCAACAGATGAGCTCAAGAAAGTATTGCGCACCCATGTTCGCAATGAAATTGGGCCAATTGCTTCACCTGATGCAATTCAATTTGCACCAGGCCTGCCGAAAACCCGCTCTGGTAAAATTATGCGCCGGATCCTTCGCAAGATTGCGGAAGATGATTTCTCAAGCCTTGGTGATACATCAACCTTGGCAGATCCGTCTGTGGTGGATGATTTGATTGAGAACCGTCAAAACCGTTCAAACAGCTAATCTTATTAGCGTACTTTGAATTGTCGTAAATAAAACCCGCTTTTCAGCATCACTGAAAAGCGGGTTTTTTTGTCTATAAATTTATTTACTGAGTGAGGAGGATGCGTCTTGTTTGTGTCGCGATAGTCGCAAAGACACTTTCCAATGCCGTTCCATCCGCACTGGCTTCAAAGTAATAAGTTTGGTTGCCGTTATCTGGCGTTGCGCAATTTTGAAGCATTTCTCTAGCGTTACCATCATCCACTTCAAAAGCGATGGTGTAGATTTCAACATCCAATTGTTTGGCGAGTTCGCATATCCGAAGGGTACGGATATTCAAGGCATTTCTTGCTTGATTATTGTTGCCTACATTTAACGTTTGTTCTGTGTCACCGTACGGACTCCATGTGAGCGGCGCTGTGTTTGAGCCGATGCCATTCGCACCATCTGTCAGCAAGATAATGACTTTTCTAGCCTCATTATCATCAAATGCGGCAGGTTGGACGGCACTACCAGCCCAATCACTTGCCCAATCTGGGTCAAGCATCCGCAATGCCCAAACCATACCAATGCTGCTGTCTGTGTGCGCCGTTTCATCATCAAATGGGCCAACCCCTCCTACATCAGGGTTCACGGCCCTTAATACGTCGATTGCAGATGAGATTTGATTAGCATCTTCGGTCAAGTAAGTTGTTTCATAAGTGATACAGCCGACATTGGGATTGCGAAATTCATTGGACCTTGGTTGCTGCGCGAAAACAACACCAAAAGGCTGCCAATCGTTGCCGGAATTGCGTGCTTGACCCGCTGCCCATCTAGGCGGGTGGTAAAAAGCCCTGAAATCACGATTTCCAACGGGCAGATCTAAAACATCCAAATTGGCGGGGAGATCTGTGCGCTCTGTTATGCTCGGATTGAAATCACTGATATTGTCGCTCGTTGAAAATGGAATTGTTGCATCAGTGTCGCGGGCCATCATACAACCACGCCAGCTCAAGCCTGAATAATCGTCCGACTCAATAGGCTCAGGAAAGTTGATATCGAAAACATTATCTTCAAGAAACTGCCTGCGGCTGGCCAAATCTAGGCTATTTTGCGGAACATCAAAACCATGCTCAGCGAAATCGTGTTGTGCAATTGCATCAATGATCACATCTCGATCGGTGTTTTCATTGAATTGCAAATTGCTTGGGCTTGAAGGGTCCGTGATATTAAAGTTTATGGCTGAAGAATTGAATCCTCTCGTCCAATTTGTAGCATTTTCAATGCCAACATTTACGAATGACTGCCAAGGGACTAGGCCAACAAGAATTTCGTCGCGATCAACGAAATTGCCGTCTTCATCTGTTTGATAAACATTGTTTTTGAATGCATCCAACGCTTGTACTAAAGCTTGTTGTTTAGAGCCGCGCATTGAATCTGATTGATCGACAGCCAAGATAAATTCGACGCGTGAAAGGGATCCTTGCGCTGAGGCAAGTGCATTTACCGGAATGAATTCTCTGCCTAAAATGCTAGTCAGCAAGGTCTTTATTTGAGAAGTTGCTGTTACTGTTATCAGGCCATTAGTTTGGTTAAAGGTAAACCCTACCTCACCATTGTTGATCCCATTTTCGGCGCTATAATTCAAATTGAAGACTTGAAGCGCCGCGTTTTCTGCGCCGCCTGGGTCCGTTGCAATTGTTGTAGCGCCCGCAATCGCTGCTGCATCTAAAGACTTTTGCAATGTCGCTTTTTCATTCAGAGCGCGCATATGATCGATGCCTACGCCGGCACTAAAGACGACAGCGACAACTGCCAACCCCGTAAGCATGGCGATGTTTCCTGTTTCATCATTCCAAAAACGTCTTATATGGCCTTGAAGAGTGCGGAAGGTTTTCATGGTATCGCCCGTTTTGTTTGCGGTGAGCCTAGAATGGTTAAGTTTTAGAAACTACCTTCTGAATTAGCTCAAACTTAGTTGAGGTCTAATTATAATTTCTGCAAGTTTACAAATACATAATTGCAAGTAAATGTGATTTAATGCTGTAAAATAAGATGGCTGTTAGCGCTTTTGTTATGGCGTTTGAGATAGAGCGGCAAAGCGTTCTAGATGATGATCACTGTCACCAAACAGATGATCAATCATAATGATCCGCTTAGCAAAATGGGGCAGGGCATATTCCCATGTCATGCCAATGCCGCCATGCATTTGAATGCTTTCTTCAGCAACCAATTTTCCCACGCGACCTGTTAGGTTCTTAACCGCAGAAATTGCTTTGTCGCGGGCTGCTTTATCGTCCTCAAAACTACCGGCTGCGTTGATGAGCGAAGAGCGCATTTGTTGCAGTTCGATCATCATCTCAGACATGCGATGTTGAAGCGCTTGAAACATGCCGATGGGTTGGCCAAATTGGGTTCTGGTCGTTAAATATTCACCCGTCATGCGGGTTGCGGTTTCCATCGCACCCAAAGCCTCAGCGGATACGGCAAGAATGGCCCGCGCATAAGCGGTTTCCAAAATGGCGAATGTGCTTGGTGATGATGAGAGGAGGGCATCGGTTTTCAGTTTAACATTGGAAAACGATATTTCAGCCGCGCGAGAACCGTCCATTGTTGGATAGGGGCGGATGATAACGCCCACCTGATTTGCATCTACGAGAAAAAGTGCGATGCCGTCTTGTGAGAATGTTTCACCAGATATGCGGGCGCTGACAATAAGCTTATTTGCTTCACCGCCATTGAGCACGACGGCTTTCGCGCCATTCAAGACAAAGCCGTCTCCGGCTTCTGTGGCCGTTGTTGCCACATGGTCAAGATCGTAATGGGCATTGGCTTCACCGTGGGCAAGCGAGACGAGCTCTTCACCTGCAATCATACTTTCAATCAGTGGGTCGTGGTCGTCTAATTGAGCCAGAACAGAGCCTGCCAATAGTGTGCTAAGAAATGGTTCGACTACGCCTGCGCGGCCTAATTCTTCAAACACCACAGTAATGTCAAACCCAGCGCCGCCAAAGCCGCCTTTGTCTTCTGAAAACAACGCGCCAATGATACCCATTTCTGCAAGCTCTTGCCATTTTTGGGGCGAATAACCATCGTCGCTCTCGGCAATTTTCATGCGGGTTTCAAAGGTATAGTTGTCGTTTAAATAGCGGCCTAAAGATTCCGCGAGCATGCGGCGTTCTTCTGTGTGATTAAAATCCATGCCTAACGCCCCAAGCTTAGTTTTGCGATGATTGATTTTTGCACTTCATTGGAGCCGCCATAAATCGAGGTTTTGCGGTTGTTGAAATATTGCTTGGTAACGGGGGCAGCATAATCAGGGCCAATTGGCGGCTCATTATAACCCTCTTCCAAGGCTTCTGAGATAAACGGCAAGGCGTAAGGGCCGAGGGCTTGGCGGGTGAGCGCGTTGAGGTTTTGGCGAAGCACGGTGCCTTTTACCTTCAACATCGAGCTTTCCAACCCACCAGCAGCGCCCCCTGTAGCGTCAGCCAACACGCGCAAATTTGTCGTGCGCATGGCATCAAGGTCAATCTCAGCTTCTGCAATGCGGGCAGAAAAGAGCGGGTCTTCAATCAATGGTTTGCCACGCTTTGTCTGTTGCCGCGCGATGGATTTTAAATTCTCTAATCCAGCCGTTGCAAAGCCCACACCTGCAATACCCGTCCGCTCATGGGTGAGCAGATATTTGGCGTAGGTCCATCCCTTATTCTCTTCGCCAACAAGATTGCCAACTGGCACTTTCACATTGTCGAAGAAGACCTCATTTACTTCGTGCTCCCCTTCAAGCAGCACGATAGGGCGCACGCTAATGCCTTCGCTTTTCATGTCGATCAGAAGGAAGGAAATGCCTTCTTGCTTTTTGCCTTCACTGGATGTGCGCACAAGGCAAAAAATCCAGTCGGCATATTG
>JBDWKL010000032.1 GCA_039973685.1 Hyphomicrobiales bacterium | reverse complement strand
GCATTGGCCACATTCTGGCAACGGGCAAGGCATCGCCCTATCAAATTCTGGCTGTCACCTTCACCAACAAAGCCGCCCGCGAAATGAAAGACCGCATTGGGTCGATGATTGGCGACACTGTGGAAGGCATGCAATGGCTTGGCACGTTCCACTCTATCTGCGTGAAGATACTGCGCCGCCATGCCGAACTTGTCGGCCTCAAGTCTAATTTCTCAATCCTTGATACAGACGACCAAATTCGCCTGATCAAGCAATTGATCGAAGCTGAAAACATCGACAGCAAGCGCTGGCCTGCCCGCCAGTTCGCCAACCAAATGGATGGCTGGAAGAACAAAGGCTTGTCCCCTTCTATGCTGCCAGAGGGTGACGCCCGCGCATTTGGCAACGGCAAAGGGCGCAAGCTTTATGAGCAATATCAAGAGCGTCTCAAAACACTAAACGCCTGCGACTTTGGCGACCTCCTTATGGAATGCCTGCGACTCTTTAAAGAAAACCCCGATGTGCTGGCCGACTATCAACGCCGCTTCCAATATATCCTCGTGGACGAGTACCAAGATACCAACATCTCACAATATATGTGGCTTCGACTGCTTGCCCAAGGTGGCGCAAACATTTGTTGTGTGGGGGATGACGACCAATCGATCTATGGTTGGCGCGGTGCTGAGGTGGATAACATTCTGCGCTTTGAAAAGGACTTCTCCGGCGCGAAGGTGATTAAGCTGGAACGCAACTATCGCTCTACAAGCCACATCCTCGCTGCCGCCTCACACCTGATCAGCCACAACGAAGACCGTCTTGGCAAAACCCTGTTTACCGACCAAGCAGGCGACGACGAAGAGAAGGTCTATGTGGCCTCTGCATGGGACAGCGAAGAAGAAGCCCGCTCTATCGGTGAAGAGATCGAACAGCTCCAACGCCAAAACCATCCGCTCAATAACATCGCCATCCTCATTCGCGCCTCTTTCCAAATGCGTGAGTTTGAAGAACGCTTCATCAAGCTTGGCCTTGATTACCGCGTCATTGGTGGCCCTCGATTTTATGAGCGCATGGAAATTCGCGATGCGCTCGCCTATTTCCGCTGTGTGGTTCAGCCTGCCCACGACCTCGCCTTTGAGCGCATCGTCAACAAACCAAAGCGCGGCCTTGGTGATGCAACCATCCTGCTGATCCGCGACACGGCACGCGCCAGTGGTGTGCCGATGATGCGTGCGGTGATGGACCTCATTGAGACGGAAGAGCTAAAGCCCAAGCAGCGTAAAACTTTGCGCGGGTTGATGGAGACGTTTTCCCGCTGGAGCCAGCAACTAGAAACTCTGCCCCATACCGAGCTTGCCGAAATCATCTTGGATGAAAGCGGCTATACCGAAATGCTGCAAAACGACCGCTCTGCCGAAGCACCGGGCCGCCTTGAAAACTTGAAAGAGCTTATCCGCTCCATGGAAGATTTCGAGACCATGGACGGCTTCTTGGAACACATCTCACTGGTTATGGACCGCGACAACAAAGAAGCGCTTGATGCAGTCTCGATTATGACATTGCACTCTGCCAAGGGTTTGGAATTTGACACGGTGTTTTTGCCTGGTTGGGAAGAAGGCCTCTTCCCCCATCAACGCGCACTTGATGAAAGTGGGCGAGCGGGCTTGGAAGAAGAACGCCGCCTTGCTTATGTGGGTGTGACACGGGCGAAAAAGCGGGCGAAAATCTGGTTCACCTCCAACCGTCGCATTCACGGCCTTTGGCAATCCTCAATCCCGTCGCGCTTCTTGGATGAACTACCAGAAGCCCATGTGGAGATCGTCGAAAGCGGCCAATCTTATGGCGGCTATGGTGCGGGTTCTTCTGGCGGGCAATACGGCAATTCCCGCTTCGACTTGCGTGACCCTTTCCAAAACACCTACGCTACCCCCGGCTGGAAACGCGCCCAACGCAACAAGAAAGCGGACTTTGAAGAAACCGGCGGTTATCGCGGCCAAAAGAAAAAAGGCGGCCCCAAATTCATCGACGGCCAACTCGTCGCCAAAACGGTGACGGAGAAGAAGTCAGACTACAAAACGGGTGAACGCGTCTTCCACCTAAAATTCGGCTACGGCACGGTCGCAAGCATTGATGGCAACAAATTGACGATTGATTTTGAAAAAGCAGGGCAGAAAAGAGTGCTCGATAGCTTTGTAGAGCGGCATTAAGTTTTTTGCCCGTTTTCTGGTTGGTTGGATGGTAAAAAATAAAGAACCATCAAATTCCAACTGTCTACGCCCGCAAACGAAAAAAACTGCCAATAATTTAAAATTAATACTCAAACTTATTTCAAATACATCAAAAATTTTTACTTTACAATTTTTAGTATAAATTTACAAAAATTGCCGTGACTACTATATAAAAACTTAATATTTATTGCTTTATAGTACTTCCTTGAGAGTAGGCTTTATCTATTCATTAACCAAATTAATGCAATTCTGTAATTGAGAAATCACAAAATTGCGTACATTTTTTTATCAGCTAGGTCGTTGAATTGACTGCTTAAGAAGTCGGGAAAAAGCACTGTGGTGGTGTCCTCCCGAAACGAAAAGGGGCTATCGTGGCTAAATATCTTTCAAAAATTGGTCTTGGTACCAAAATTTACCTGAACGTCGGTGCAGGCTTATTGGCATTGTGCATAGTGGCACTGTTTTCCTACACTCAAGTCAAGGCAATCGGTGTTGAACTTACCGCTGTTGCGGAAGAAGACATCCCGTTCACAGCTAAACTCAGTAGAGCAACAACAAGTCAGCTTGAACAAACCATCCAACTTGAACGGATGTTGAAGTACACAGCCGAAGCGCAGCTGTTTAAGCTCGAGCCTTCTCACTTTGAAAAAGCTAAAAAGAAGTTTTTCACCCATGGTGAGATCGTGAAACAAGAGCTTATTGCTTCCGAGAAACTTGCAGAGTCTATTATCTCTCATGCCAATGATGAGAAAATTGAACAGAAGTTTACAAATCTTCTAACGCTTCTAAAGACAATTGAACACGAGCATGATGAATTCGAAACTCATGTTAAAGACCTAATAAAATCACTCGCTTCTGACAATCTTGAAGCCACAATAAAAATCGGCGAAAAAATTGATGCTGAGGCTGAACACCTTGATCATGAAATCCAAAAAGCTCTCGCAGAAGTAACCTCCTTCACATTGGAGGCGACCCAAAGAGCATCAGAGCATGAACATCAAACCGAGTTCTGGCTCATTGTTGTATCTTTGTCATCGATGTTAGCAATTACCATTTTTTCACTCTACATGGTTCAAACTTCAATACTAAAGCCATTGAAATACACCATGCAGACAATCGAGCGTCTAACTATTGGGCGCATCAATGAAGAGGTTGTTACTGAGTCTAAAGATGAAATTGGCACCATGCTTAGAGGTTTAGAAGGTTTCCGTCTTAAGCTCGTTGAGAATACAGAGCTTGAAAAAGCCGTGAACGAAGCAAACCAAGAAACCATGATCCGCGCTGGCAAAATTGAAGATTTAAACAATAACTTTGATGAACAAGTGGGTGACATATTGACCTCTGTCGCTGGCGCTGCCCAACAACTAAATGGCACAGCAGAAACGATGTCCAGCACGTCACAACAAACGCAAAGCCAGAGTGAACAAATTCAGTTCATGACGGATAGAGCATCAAGCAATGCACAATCTGTTAGCTCGGCTGTTGAAGAGCTCACCGCTTCAACCAGAGAAATCAGATCACAAATCGATCGTGCAACGACTGTCACGCAAGAAGCCGTGTCCGAAGTACAAGAAGTACAAACCGAGACGACAGTGATGGTAGATAACGCTCAGAAGATTTACGAAGTCGTAGAATTAATTTCCAACATCACTGAGCAAACCAATTTGCTTGCTCTTAACGCGACGATTGAAGCGGCCCGTGCAGGCGACGCCGGCAAAGGTTTCGCAGTTGTTGCTTCAGAAGTAAAACAGCTCGCAAATCAAACGGCTACAGCAACAGAGCAAATCACTGGTCAAATAATGTCCATGCAGGAAAACACACAGAAAACTGCAGGCGCTATTGAAGTCATCGTCGATCGGATCTCGAATACAAACGAAGCGATTGAAACCATATCAGTTGCGGTTGAACAGCAAGGCCTCGCTATTGACGAAATAAACATCAATGTTTTGCAAGTTTCTGAAAGCACGCAAGAAATCTCAACTACCATGGATGGGGTTACGTCAGCAGCAGATGAAACTGGTAAGTCAGCAACCGAAGTTCTAGGTGCCGTAAAACAGTTGAACGCAGAATCGCAAAGTTTGCGTGACGAAATCAACCAATTCCTATCTTCAGTTAAAGTCGCATAGCCGCGACGATAACCGACACCCACGAAACATAACCGCCGATTTCAAGAAAATCGGCGGTTACCCAGCCGCCAAAAGAAAAAGGCGGCCCCAAATTCACCGACGGCGAACTGATCGCCAAAACGGTGACGGCGATGAAGTCAGATTATACAACTGGCAAGCGCACCTTCCACATCAAATTCACCTATGGCACAATGGCACGCATTGACGGCAACACGCTGACCGATTGATTTTGAAAAGGTGGGGCAGAAAAGGGTGTTGGATAGCTTTGGGGAGCGGCTTTAAAGAAACTACGTTACCTTGGAAATCTTTGACAACAGCTTCAAAGCCGCATGACCAACTAGTTTATCAATTCCATAGTTTTCACTTTTTGCGGACCAAAAAGAATAACTCAATCGGACAGGTCCGAGTAAAAAGTCAAACCACCTAGATTTATACATTACAGTTATGGCGGGCACACTGACACACGAATGCGCTTTATAAAGATGCCCCGAAAGAACGACATTCGCTCTACCACCCATTGGAATAAAACCAAATGTCAAAAAATGACCAATACTGAATTTAGTGACGATGATATCTAAAATGAGATCATCTTCTCTCAGTAAGTCATCAGACGGCACTGGCGGGAAGGTAATAATTTTACGAAGTGCGCCTTCTATAAGCTCAGCCTTCCGTTCTCGCGACAAGAAAAGGGTTCTTTCGAGACCTTGCATAAGCAAGTTATCTTCGTTGACACCAATTTTTCCCAAAAAAATATTTGGTCGCTGTTTCTTGATAAAGCCAAACATAGAAAATTCCTGTCGGGTTCCTAAAACTACGTGGGAGTTTTGGTACAAATTACAACCTTCGCAGTAAAGCAATCCAGGAAAATAGCGCTCAAAGTGAAAGCAAATTCGGAATTCTGGATGCCAAGATCGCGCCTTGGCATGATGCACTGATAGTTCGAATACCTATTCCCACATCTGTCATTGTGAGGCTTGACCTTGCAATCCAGAGCAATGGAATGAGATACTTAAGGCTCCAACACAAACCCAAAGCCCACACCCATGACCACCCACAAATCCACCTGCCATTGCGGCGCTGTTGAACTGGCGCTCAACCTTCCAAATGGTCTTGTTGATATGCGGCGGTGTGATTGTTCTATGTGTTCGCGCAGAGGCACCATCGCGGCGACTGTGCCGCTTGAAGACCTTACGGTCGTGAAGGGTGCGGATAATCTAAGTCTTTATCAATTTCGCACCAACACGGCGAAGCATTATTTTTGCAAGACCTGCGGCATCTACACCCACCACCAGCGCCGATCACACCCCAACACCTACGGCATTAACATTGCCTGTATTGAGGGCGTTGATCCTTATGCGCAAAAAGATGTTCCGGTCACCGATGGCAAGAACCATGTGAGTGACCGGATTTAAACACCTTCAACTCAACGCTTGATCTGGATGCTTATCCAATCGTCTCAGCGCAAACAGATTTTGAAAGTTCAAGATCAGTAACGGTCTGCCCTGACATTTGCACATCAATAACCATCGAAAGATCGAGCTCAAAGAACTTAGATATTCTTTTTTCATCGCATTTTTGAGCGAACCCAAGAAGGAACTGTTTTTCCATAAGTGTTCCAAATTCTGGGCTAAACACCAAAGAATCCGGGATATCCTTTCCCTTCAAAAGTTCATCTAACGAAAGGGTTAAGTAGATCTCACGCTCTTCAGTACTAACACCTTCAAATGAAAGAACATTACTTTTGTGTTTCTTCTTCATCCCTGTGACGAAATAATCACCAAGACCATTCAAATAATTAGTTTTTTCCGTCTCAGTCGCCACATCATATTCAAAATCAAAGTTAGGGGCTTGTACTGAGCTAGAGGCCTGTCCTGAGCCGGGATAATATGCTTGCCCAGCAATCAATAAAGCAGTTCCGCCAAATGCACCTACAGCCGTCTTTAATAACCAATCCATCACCATCTCCTATAAGTAAATACAAGAAAATTATGAACTAAATTTTTTAATATACTTAGAAATTTATTGATTAAAATTCCATAAATTAAATGATGAAAACTCTAATGACTACGGACCTGATACTTTAATATTCAAAGCATCGATAACGTTGCCTGGTGCTTGTTGAGCCATCACTGCAAATCCAACAAGAGCAATAGGCTCCGAAGGTTTTGCGGTCACCGTGATCTTGCCTGGATTTGCGAGAAAATTATCAACGGCCGTTCCCACCATTTCAGCAAATTCTGGCCTTTGAAAAATGGCAAGCGGTCCTTTTGCAATGGCGCTGAATTGTTGGCGTACCGTTGCAGCGTCGCCGCCAGATTCTTTGGCTGTCTTTTCAACAAAACGGTTGGTGAATGATTGATCTTCGAAAGAAATCTCGACTTCCTTAAAGGTCGCACCAAGCGCCAAAGCAGCACCATCTTGCGGGTCTTCAATAAATTGTCGCGGCACATTGCCCATCTTCGCTGACAGGTTCAAAACACCCAAGTCATTGATGCGTATTTGGCTTGGCAAAATTTCAAGTTCTTTTGTCGCTTCCGTCCACGCCATATCGATGGTTCCGTTCAACACGGCTTTCTTATACCCCATCTTGAACAAAACTTCGGCGACGCCATTAGAGCGCGACAAGCCAGCAAGCGGCACATTCACATTGTCGAGCTTCAAGGATAATTTGGTCGGCACCAAGCCAATGTAATTGGAAGCACTCAGTGTTGCGCCTTCAATATTGAGATGATTGTCGTTACCGAAAACCGCGTCGAAATTTTTCACATCGATCTCACCAAGTGTCGGCGAAAGAGATGCAACAGCGGCATAATTCAGTTCAGGGGCGGTATCACCGCTGAGGCTTTCAAGATATGCCATAATGTCGACAAGGGCTGGAAACTGAATATCGCCAAGCGCAAATCGACCAAGATTGACAGACATCCCATTTTTGTCAGTGAAGGCTAGGTCTGCAATGCTGACTTCCTTCAGCCCTTGATCCACAGAAAATCGATCAATTAAAATAGTACCAAGTTCAAATGGCACTGCTGGTTTTGGAGGAGAGACGACCATGCCTTCCAGTCGCATTTCATCAATCTCCATCATGCGGTAAAGAGATGATAACGCGGGGAAAAACTCGCGGAATAATTCAACCCGGTTATTATCCGTTTGCTGCGCTTGAGCCACGCCCTGCATTGCTTTCATCGCTTCAAGTGGCGAAATATCCAGCTGGCGCAAACGAGAAACACCATTGGTGATTTTCGCAATTTTAACGGTGCTACCGTCGATCAACATTTCCATATTGGTTGCCGTGCCAACACCTACAGCCTCAAGCCACACACCATCGCCTTTGCCGTCTTTGTAATTGTCGTTATCTAAGACATGGGCAAGGGTTTTGAGATTGTAATCAGCGACAAGGATCTTCTCGATTGAAAAGGAAACGTCCTGCCCCTGCACCCCTTCGACTTTGTATTCAACGTTGTTAATCGCGTAGCTAGCAAGCTTGCCATCTTGCATCTGTTCCAAAGCCAAGGGGCCAGTAGAAACATTAGCTTTTACCTCGTCGACATGCACAAGGGTCTCCGTGCTATCCACGCCAAAAAGAGAGAAACTTGCACCAGCCACAAATTTATAAAACGCCCCATTTAGCACACCCAATGGATCTGCTTGTTTGATCAATGGGTCGGTTTCAACAGGCGCGTCCAAAAGAATTTCCATATGAGGAAACGAGAAGTCTTGGACTTGGAAATTTGTAAACGCGATAGATTGGTCACCGCTGACAATACGCAACTTTTTAGCAGTAAAACCCTCTCCGTCTAAACCAACACCAGCGCTGGCTTTAGCCTTGGTCACAGTGCCGGATGAGAAGACAAATTGCGGCGCATTATCTTTACCGCTTGAAAGCTTGATCTCATCAAACGTTGCGCTATCACCAGCTCCCTGCAAATTGGAGTGAGAGACCACAATGCCGCGCTTTTCAAGCTGCTCAAAGAGAGACAAAAGAGCGGATTCACTGGCCAGTACGGATTGATGGGAAAGAAAAGAAGAAACGAAAACGAATAAAACAAGTATTGACCGAAGATTTTGTGACATAACAACATCCTAAAATAACAAATATAAGCTGTAAAACTTCAGCCGTTCCGTTATCTATCAGAAGGATAATTCTGTGTCGATTGTGAAACTCATCAATTCAAATACTGAGGAACCGGAATGGAAGATATTGCAGGCAAAATCGCCCTTATTGGCGCCCTAGGCATCACGGCCCAATGGATCGCTTGGCGTTTTCATTTACCAGCAATCGTCCTTTTGGCAGCAGCGGGCATTTTAGCAGGCCCCGTATTTGGCTTACTTGATCCACGCGCAGATTTCGAAGGGATATTAAGGCCTGCCATCGGACTAGCCGTGGCGGTGATCTTATATGAAGGCGGCTTAACGCTCAATTTTTCCGAGATCAAAGACACCTCAAAAGCAGTCAGACGATTGGTCTTTGTCGGCGCGCCCATTGCGTGGTTTTTTGGTGCAATGGCAGCGCATTATGTTGGCGGCCTTGGTTGGCCAGCAGCTGCCATTTTATCCGGTATATTTGTGGTGACAGGCCCAACCGTCATCATGCCATTGTTGCGCAATGCCAAGCTTACAAAACGTCCCTCTGCCCTGCTTCGCTGGGAAGCAATCATTGCTGATCCGGTTGGTGCATTGTTCGCGGTTTTAGCGTTTGAGCTTTTCTTGGTCTTCGGCGCGGTTGATAGCCATCACGATCTCACATCGGTACTCATTCGCTTTGCCATCGCCATGCCTGTTGGCGCAATCGGCGGGTGGTATCTTGGCAAGACAATCGCGGGCCTCTTCATTCGGGGGCAAGTACCAGAGTTCTTAAAAGCACCAATCATCCTCATTGCCCTTTTGGCAAGCTATGTCGCGACCAACCACATCTTAGAAGAAGCAGGCCTGCTTACGGTTACGGCAATGGGTGTCGCCATGGGTAATTCACGCATTGCAAGCTTGGCTGAGATGCGCCGCTTTAAAGAGGTCATCACCATTTTATTGGTCTCCGCCCTATTCGTCATTCTAACGGCAACGCTTGAACCTGAAACGCTCCAAGCCCTCACCCTGCGTGACGCCGCTTATATCGCCCTGCTCTTATTTGTAGTGCGCCCGCTTTCTGTTTGGGTGTCGACCATTGGGGCAGACCTTACGTGGCAAGAACGCTTTCTCACAGGCTGGATTGCACCGCGCGGTATTGTTGCAGTCGCCGTCACTGGTTTGTTTGGTGCAGCGCTCAGCGAAATGGGAAATCCTGATGGCGACCGCATGGTAGCCCTTGCCTTTGCCGTGGTATTCATCACCGTCATCTTGCACGGCTTCTCACTTAGTCCGCTTGCCAAAGCGCTTGGTCTTTCCTCATCGGCAACCCCTGGCCTGTTATTGGTCGGGTCCAACCCTTTTGCCGTTGCAGTCGCACAAGAGATGAAAGACAACGGCATTCCCGTCACCATCGCCGACAGTAATTTCTCGCATTTAAAAGAAGCGCGCTATGCAGATATTCCCGTTTACTTCGGCGAAATCCTGTCTGAGGTGCGCGAACATCGGCTTGATGTACACAGCTTCAGCCACCTTATCGCCATCTCCGACAACGATGCTTATAACGCACTCGTCTGCACAGAAATGGCCCACGAATTTGGTCGCACCAATGTGTTGCAACTAGCCGCTGAAGCAGACCTAAAGAGCGACAATCAAACCATGTCTTTCACCGTTGGCGGGCGGCGTTTGTTCTTGAACCCGATTGACCTTTATGAAGCGATAGATCGCATTAAAACGGGCGAGACGATACAAACGACTTTATTGAGCGAAGAATTCAGCTTTGACGATTATTTGGCAACACGCTCAGAGAGAAATCGGGTGATTGGCATAATAAAGACAAATGGTGGCTTGGAATTTGCCACGCCAAATGGCAAACCAAAAGCACAAGCAGGTGACAAGGTTTTATCCCTTGGTCCACCGCAAAAAGCCAATCAGGATGTTTATGAATGAGTATTGTACTAAGTGGTCGATTTGACCGGGAAACCGCAGAAGCCCTCTCCGACCGCGCCTCACAATCAGACCTGCTAGGCTATCCAGCATCCGCCACGTTTGAAGACCCGGATGATCCGTCAACGTGGACAGTGGATATCTACCCGCAAGAAGAGCACAGCCTGACGGTTTTGGTTCAAGAACTGGGCGACGTTGCTAAACAGCTAGAACACAAAGCCCTGCCCGATAATGTTGATTGGGTACTCGAAGGCTTGAAAGATTTGAAACCAGTCCGCGTTGGCCGTTTTTTCGTTCACGGTGCTCATGATCTCGATCAAGTTAGACCGCACCAACACGCCATACAAATTGATGCGAACCAAGCCTTTGGCACGGGGCACCATGGCACGACGGCTGGCTGCCTTGATGCGATAGAGCGCGTTACTAAGCGGCATGATTTCATCAATATTCTCGATCTTGGTACAGGCTCTGGCGTTTTGGCCGCAGCCGTTGCTAAACAAACCAAACAGCCTGTCCTTGCAACCGACATTGATGCAACGTCCGTCAAAATCGCGCGCGAGAATATGGAACTAAACGGCGTTGCCCAATTGGTGCATTGTGAAACGGCCGCCGGATTTCACCATCCTGTTTTCACAGAAAAAGGTCCGTTTGGACTGGTCATCGCCAACATTCTCGCCAAGCCATTGCAAACACTAGCTAGACCAATGAGCGAGCACCTTGCCGCTAATGCGACAATCATCTTGTCTGGCTTGCTGATCCACCAAAAACCAGCAGTTCTTGCCGCCTACCGCGCACAGGGCGCTATATTGGTGGACAGCATCCACCGCGAAGGCTGGGCAACACTGGTTTTACACAGACCCTGACGACCTAAAAAAGGTCACAAAAAAACGGGGCCAAAGTCCCCGTCTCTTTTGCTCATCGTAATCAGTACTACATCAAGTCGTTGCCTGATGTGATACCAATATACTTAGATACCGCGGCGTGAAGAACCTTCGCGCAACAAAGTTGAGCGATCAAAGCCACGTGCTTTCAATGTTTGATCATCAAAATCAAGCAGGAAGCCATTCACATAACGCTTGGCTTGCAATTCACGAGATTTGATCAATCCTGCATAAAAAGATTTTCTAGCCATAACAATAATTCCGTTTCTATTGGCAAAGTCAGTGGGAGGGACGACCTTGCGAGTTACAAGTTAGAAGATAAGCGTTTTGTGAAAAAGCAGTAGAGCCAATCAAACAATGCTGCACTGCAAAAATTGCATGGATAAATTGTTATACCAGCCAAAAAAGTTTAACCTTTCTTAAGACACTCCTCTCGGCGGCCAAAACCCTCATGTTTCAAGACTTCTCTCCCCCTTCAGCTGATTCTGGCGATCCAAAACGTCTCACTCACCTGCGTGATGCAATGGCGAAAGCAGGTGTTACCGGCTTCCTCATTCCCCGTGCAGATGAACATCAAGGCGAATATGTGCCTGCTTGCGCTGAACGCCTTGCATGGCTCACGGGCTTCACAGGATCGGCAGGCATGGCTGCGGTCTTAAAGGATAAAGCCGCCATCTTCATTGATGGACGATACACCCTACAAGTACGTGACCAAGTGGCCGTTGACCTGTTGGAACCCGTGCACATTGCTGATCAATCCATGGGTGAGTGGCTGGCTGAAAACCTGACGAAAGATGACCGCCTCGCTTATGACCCTTGGCTTCACCCTGTTAGCGAGATTAAGCGACTTGAACACAAGCTTGAGAAAACAGGCGCTATTTTGGTGGCGCATGACAATTTGGTGGATGTCGTTTGGCAAGATCGCCCCGCGCCACCATGCAGCCAAGTTGTCCTCCAGCCGATGGCATTGTCAGGGCAAGAGGCCAGCGATAAAATCAGTGCGATGCAAAGTGAAGTTCGTGAAATGGGTGCAACTGCATTCCTCATTACACAACCCGATTCCCTTTGCTGGCTCTTAAACATTCGCGGCAACGACGTACCCCACACACCGCTCACCCTCGGCTTCGTAATTATTCATGCCGACAAAGCGCCCGAGCTTTTTATCAATCAAGAAAAGCTCAATGATGGGGTAAAAGCCAAAGTCGGGAAACTTGTCAGTCTCTGCGATAAAGATGACCTATTGGACAAACTATCAACCATAGACGGCACAATCGCGATTGATCCTGCGACCACTGGCATGGTGTTTAAAACCCATATTGAAGGCAACGGTGGAACAGTTTTAGAAAAGCCTGATCCTTGTGTTTTACCGAAAGCCATTAAAAACCAAGTCGAACTTGCCGGATCAAGAGCGGCTCACATTCGCGACGGCGCGGCAATTACTCGTTTTCTGTTTTGGCTATCAAACCAAGAAACCTCGTCCCTCAATGAAATTAAGGCAGCAAAGAAACTTGAGAGCTTGCGCAAGGAAGAAGGCAAGAAGGACGGCGTTCCTTTGCAGGACATTTCCTTTGATACAATTTCAGGTTTTGGAGCCAATGGGGCTATCGTTCATTACCGTGTGACGGAAGCAACCAACGCTTCCTTTAAAGACGATACACTTTATCTGGTGGATTCGGGTGGTCAGTATCAAGACGGCACCACTGATATTACTCGCACGGTTCCTATCGGCCATCCAACCGATGACATGAAGCGTCATTTCACGCTCGTATTGAAGGGCATGATTGCGATCTCAATAGCGCGTTTTCCAAAAGGGACCAGCGGTGCACAACTGGATAGCCTCGCCCGTCATGCGTTATGGCAAGCAGGTCATGATTTCGATCATGGAACAGGGCACGGCGTTGGATCGTTCTTGAGCGTCCATGAAGGCCCGCAGCGTATTTCCAAGGTCTCGACCATTCCACTTGAAGTCGGAATGATCCTTTCCAATGAACCAGGATATTACAAGACGGACGCCTATGGTATCCGCATTGAAAACCTAATCATTGTAACCGAACCACGACGAATTTGGTCAGGTGACAGGCTCATGATGGGATTTGAAACGCTGACCTTCGCACCGATTGATCGGCGTCTGGTCAATGTTTCGCTGCTTTCTAAAGACGAACTTTCATGGTTCAATACCTATCACCAATCAGTCTATGAAAAGCTCGCAGACCGTCTTGATGAAGACGAACGCGCTTGGTTGAAAGATATGACAGCACCGATGGCTTAGCCGATAAAGGCTCGCAACAGACCAAGCACAACAATGCTGATTGCTAACGTAATTGGCATTGAAAGACGCAAGCTCAAAAGCACCGCAATCACAAATGTAAGCCGCTCGGCAAGTCCGCCCTCGATGACGGGCGGCAGCACGATGGTGGTTATAACGGCTGCAGGCACCGCATCAAGCGCTGCCAAAACACGTGGGTGCAATGTGCCAAACTGGGAGACGATCAAATAACCAAGCGAGCGCGTTGCATAGGTGGCAATACCGAGCGCGAGAATGAGCCAGAATGTTTCATTCATGCCACTGCCTCCTTCTTGCCACCAAGTAGAGCGCCAACAGCAATGCCGACCAAAGCGCCGATGCTAATATGCCAAGGGGAGCCAAGCGTGATCAACGCGAAATAAGCCGCAGTCCCTGAACTGACAACCACCCAAAACCAATTTGCTCGCGCTCGAAACCCAATCAAAAGTACTAGAAAATAAATCGGCAAAATGAAGTCGATTCCATAGCGCTCAGGGCTTTCAATCAATCCGCCGAAGATATGCCCGAGTGCAGTTGTACCGACCCAAACAGGATAAATGCCCAAAGACGCGCCTAGAAAATAATAGGCCGTTAGCCCAACATCATTAGGGTCTTCTTGAGCTTCTTCAAACCGTTTTTCAGCCAGTGCAAAGGTCGGGTCTGAGAGAAAGAAAAAACTGAAAAATTTCTGTGACCGCGAAAAACGATCGAGCTTTTTACCCAATGCTGCACCATAAAGGATGTGGCGAAAATTAACGGCGACAACGATCATAAGAATAGTGGCATAGGGCAACGGGTGTTCCCAAAACTGCAAGGCCGTGAATTGGCTAGCGCCAGCAAAAACGGAGGCAGATAAAAACACAGCTTCCCAAAACGATAAACCGCGTTCAGCCGCAACCGCTCCAAACAAGCCGCCGAAAGCGACGACCGCAATCATGACTGGCAGGCCATCCGCGAAGCCACGTTTCATTTCTTGGAATTTCCAGCTCAAGCCAGCCCCTTTGCCAAACGCTCTTTGTGGCCTCACTTCATATGGCTATGAAATCAGGTCGAACCAACCCTGTTCATCAACAGTATCAATGCCAAGCTCTGTTGCTTTCTTGAGCTTCGAACCAGCGCCCGGGCCTGCAACCAGTAGATCGGTTTTCTTAGAAACAGAGCCTGCAACCTTCGCGCCCAACCGTTCGGCCATTGCCTTGGCTTCGTCCCTGCTCATTTGCTCAAGTGAACCAGTAAAAACAACAGTCTTGCCAGCGACGGGAGAATTTTCATCTGCCGCTTCTGGTGGGATTGGCGTCACCTCGGCAAGCAATTGATCAAGCACATTTGCATTGTGCGGTTCATTGACAAACTCAACCAAAGCGTTCGCTGCCGTTTCGCCAATACCGTCTATATTGACGAGGTCTTGAAACGCTTCGCTCTCATTATCTTTCGCTGCAATCGCCGCTTCTCGCAGAGCTTCAAAACTGCCATAGGTTTTCGCAAATGTTTTTGCCGTCGTATCACCGATATGGCGAATACCAAGACCGAAGATAAAGCGATGCAAATCAATTGAGCGTTTCTCGTTGATCGCATTAAAGAGATTGCGAACTGACGTTTCACCGAACCCCTCTTTCGCTTTCAAAGGCTTCAAATTGCGCTTGTCGCGCTCTTCTAGCGTGAAGATGTCCGCAACATTCATAATGCGACCTTCTTCATAAAACACTTCAACTTGCCGCGCGCCTAGCCCTTCAATGTCATAGGCATTGCGAGAGACAAAATGCTTTAACCGTTCAATTGCTTGTGCGGGGCAAATCATTCCGCCAGAACAACGGGTTACAGCATCAACCTTACCTGTTTTTTCATTGCGATCACGCACTGCTTCAGACCCACAAGCAGGGCATTGCGACGGGAAAATAAACGGCATCGCGCCATCAGGGCGTTTGTCCAGATCAACATCCACAATTTGTGGGATCACATCGCCAGCACGTTGCAAGACAACAGTATCGCCAACCCGCAAATCTTTGCCGCCACGAATAGGTTCGCCGTCCTGCCCGATACCACGCACATAGTCTTTATTGTGAAGCGTGGCATTAGACACAACCACACCACCAACAGTCACAGGTTCAACCTTAGCAACAGGCGTCAATGAGCCAGTGCGCCCTACCTGTATCTCAATATCGTTTAAAACAGTTGTCGCTTTTTCAGCAGGAAATTTATGTGCAATCGCCCAGCGTGGTGCCTTGGTGACAAAGCCAAGCCGCCCCTGCCAATCCAGCCGATCAACCTTATAAACCACCCCATCAATATCATAATCAAGCGAGGCGCGATCGGCTTCAATTTGGCGATAATGAGCAAGCAAAGTCTCAAGCGTTTCAAAGCGCTTCATCATCGGGTTTATGTCAAAGCCCCATCGCGCAAAAGTTTCTACCATGCCCATTTGCGTGGTCGAAGGCATGTCGCTCACCTCACCCCATGCATAAGCAAAGAACTCCAATGGACGGGATGCTGTCACCTTGGCATCGAGTTGACGGAGGGAACCTGCCGCCGTATTGCGCGGGTTCACGTAAGGCTGTTTTCCGGCTGCTTCCATCCGCTCATTAAGCGCCAAGAACTCAGACTTCATCATGTAAACTTCGCCGCGCACTTCCACCACGTCGGGGATATTATCGCTGGTCAGTTTTTCAGGAATATTTTTAAGCGTGCGAAGGTTGGCCGTAATATCCTCCCCCGTCGAGCCATCACCGCGCGTTGCACCGCGCACAAAGATGCCGTTCTCATAACGAAGGCTTGCAGATAAACCATCAATCTTCGGCTCAGCGGTAATCGCCACCACCTCATCAGCACCAAGCGATAAGAAACGACGTATGCGATCTACGAAGTCTGCGACATCCTCATCATTAAAGGCGTTATCTAGCGAGAGCATAGATACCTTATGCGCCACCTTGCCAAACTTTTGCGAAGGCGAAGCACCCACTTGGTCGCTTGGGCTGTTTTCCAACTTCAAGTTTGGAAACCGCTCTTCAATTGCCAGATTGCGCTTCTTCAATGCGTCATAATCAGCATCGGTAATCAGCGGGCGATCTTCTGTGTGATAAGCATTGTTATGCGTTGCCAATTCTTCTGCAAGGGCTGCCAATTCCTTGCCAGCTTCGCGCGCGGTGAGTGTTTCAACTGCTGCTTTTCGTAACGCATCTTGAGGAGACATTTAGGCGCCGCCCATTAGTCGGTCTGCTGCAGCGCGGGCTTCATCCGTGATCTCTTGTCCTGCCAACATGCGCGCCACTTCTTCGCGGCGTGCCGCATCATCAAGGGCGATGAGGTCTGTCTCCACCCGGTCTTCACCAGATACGGCAGATTTACTGATGAGAAAATGATTGTTTGCCCTTGCAGCCACCTGCGGTGCATGGGTGACGGACAAGACCTGCACATTGGATGATAAACGCGCAAGGCGCTCACCAATCGCTTCCGCAACCGCGCCACCAACGCCCGTGTCGATCTCATCAAAAATCAACGTCGGTGCGGAGCCTCGATCTGCCAGCGATACTTTAAGCGCAAGAAGAAAACGTGATAGTTCCCCACCTGAAGCGACCTTCATAATTGGACCAGGTTTTGTTCCAGGGTTGGTCTGCACATGAAATTCAACCGTGTCATAGCCAGTTTCAACAGGCTTATCTGATGAGCTTTCTAGCATCACAGAAAAACGTGCAGCCTCAAGCTTCAAGGCTGGCAATTCTTGCATCACTTGATTTGCAAGTTCTCCCGCCGCCTCACCGCGCGCCGCACTCAACGCCTTTGCTTTATCATCGAAGACGACGAAAGCTTTACGCTCTTCTTGCTCAAGTTCGACCAACCGCTCTTCGCCCGTTTCAATCGCCTCAAGGTCATTCATAAACTGAACGGTAAGCTCTGGAAGGGCATCCACCTGCACCTTATGTTTTCGCGCGGCTGCACGAAGGGCGAATAGGCGCTCTTCAGCTTCTTCCAATTCTTTAGGGTCGAAATTCGTTTCACGAATTGCCGTTTCGAGGTGGCCACGCACATTGTCCAAACTATCAAGCGCAAGGCTAAGCCCTTCAATCGCACCATTCAAAAGGCCGGGGGCTTGCTCTGCTTTGCGTTCAAGGTTTTTCAGTAAGCTTGAAAGTGTCGGAACAGGTGACGTATGGCCGTTGATCACATCATAGGCATCATTAATGTCACCAGCGATTTTCTCAACATTCATCATCGCTTGACGGCGGGCAGCTAATTGCTCTTCCTCACCGACTTCCACTTGAAGAATATTCAGTTCTTCAAGCACCGCACGCAGATAATCGCGTTCGTTTTCGCTGTCTTCAACGCGGGTTTTTAAATCAGTGAGTTGCTTGCGCTTCGCCCGCCAAGAGCGATAAGCAATGCCCACTTCATCAACCATGCTGGTCAATCCACCAAATGCATCGACCGTTTGCCGATGACTATCAGTATCTACCAAAGCGCGGTCTGCATGTTGGCCATGAATTTCAACAAGGAGTTGCCCGACCGACCGCATCAAACCAGCACTAACAGGCTGATCGTTGATCATGCCCTTGGTGCGGCCGTCCGCCTGCTGAACACGTTTTAAGATGATGTCATCATCAGCACTTACATCATTGTCGCGCAAAATATCGCGGACAGGATGACTAAGCGGCACATCAAAGACGGCTGTCACATTACCTTTGTCTTGCCCTGAACGAACAAGTCCGCCATCACCGCGCCCACCAAGAGCCAGCGACAGGCTATCGAGGATGATCGACTTACCCGCGCCCGTTTCACCAGTCAGCACGGAAAGGCCTTCATGCCAATCTACATGCAGACGATCAATGAGGACGATGTTGTTTACTAGAAGTGAGCTCAGCATGGATATAGCGATGAATCAGGAGTGTCTCTCCTGATTATATATCGCTAACGGCCAGACAAGCCAGCGTTGTTATAACTGTGCTAGTTCTTTTTACCCACAAATGGGATGAAGCG
Source organism: Hyphomicrobiales bacterium (assembly GCA_039973685.1). Taxonomy (NCBI): domain Bacteria; kingdom Pseudomonadati; phylum Pseudomonadota; class Alphaproteobacteria; order Hyphomicrobiales; species Hyphomicrobiales bacterium. The sequence goes on along the minus strand of JBDWKL010000032.1, from coordinate 27,352 downwards.
CTTAAATCCGGTCTTTTTGGCCGACGCAACTTCCGTTGCAGCTTGCAAACTATCCGCTTCAACAATACCCGCCGACTGCACAGGCTGAACAGATGCAGCAGCCAAAGCTGGAACATCTTGTTCTGGGGTCACAACAGCGGCCGCCGCAGCAGCAGCGTTGCTGGTGTTGGGCACTGCTTGTTCGAACACTACTGGTGCACTAGCGCCCACGGCCGAAGAAACAGATTGATTGTTAGGTATCACTGGCGCAGTCGCAACAGGCACAGACTGCGGTTTTTTCTTACCACTGAACGGCAGGATTTTACGAAGGCGTGAGCGCGGATTAAAGCTCGGCTCGAGTTTTCGGCCACTCAACAATGAATAGGCATCTTTGTACCATTCAGATTCAGGATAATTGTAGCCCAACAAAGCCCCAGCAGTTTGAGCCTCATTGACGATACCAAGAGCCAAATAGCTTTCCGTCAAACGATATAACGATTCTTCAATGTGACGGGTTTTTTGGAAGTTTTCAGCAACGCCACGGAAACGATTTACCGCTGCTAAGTGCTGGTTTTTTTCTTGATAATAGCGACCAACCTGCATTTCCTTACCAGCAAGCTGGTCATTCATGAAAATGATCTTGGTCTTAGAATCTTCTACGTATTTCGATTCAGGGTACAAACGGATAAGGTTTGAATAAGCACGCAGACCTTTCCTTGTATCTTCCTGATCAAGCAAAATCGATGACACTTGTTTAAAATGCGATTCGCCAATCAAATACTGCATATAAGCTGCATCAGTGCTGCCTGGATATAGTTGAATAAAGCGCTCAGCTGTAGAAACGGTCTTGTCGTATTCAGCTTCGGAATAATGCGAAAACGCGGACAAAACGAGCGAGCGTTCAGCTTCTTTTGAGAATGGGTGCTGTTTTCCAAGCTCTGCGAAAGCTTTTTGCGCTCTCTTGTGATCACCAGTATTGATGTTGCGAACACCAGCATTAAGCAGGCTTTGTGCTGGAATTTCAGGTTTTGCAATCAAAGCGGCGGCATCAGCTGCTGCTTCTTTCTTGGCCTTGCCATTGCCAAACCTGTCACCAAATGGAACTGAAGAGCACCCAGCAAGCACCATCGGTGTCATTGCAAAAGTGATGATCATTATTTTACGCAGCATATCTTCCCCAAAAAAAACTCTCTGGCCCGCAGATCTTATATCACGGATAAAAAGGCGAAAAAACGGCAATTCGTCCTAAGTTCAATCAAAAACAAGTGTTTTAACAAAAATGGTAAATGCCGAAAGCGTATTAGTTTTGTGAGGGCGCCAAAGCAACAGCGGGTTCAACCCCAATATTGGTAAGCGGAGCAACCGTGAAGCCAGAACGAGCAAGTTCATGGTACGACCAGCAATCTTGCTGTTCAAACAATGCTTTAACCATCAAATAATTCAGCTTATGGCCACCGCGATAAGAGCGATAACGGCCCAAGAACGGCGCACCAGCAAGAGCAAGATCACCAACAGCGTCAAGCAATTTATGACGCACAAATTCATCGTCAAAACGAAGACCTTCAGGATTCATGATCCCTTTGTCGCCAATTACCACTGAATTTTCAAAAGAAGAACCGAGTGCATACCCAGCCTTCCAGAGTTTTTCGACATCCTTCATGAAGCCAAAAGTGCGCGCTCGCGAAATTTCCTGGCTAAAGCGATCGCCTGTAAGTTCCGTAATAAAACGCTGATTGCCAATAGCTGGGTCATCAAAATCGATCTCAACGTCAAACTCACAGCCATCATAAGGCTGGAACTCAGCCCATGAACCATTCATTTCAACGCGGATAGGATTTTCAATTTTAATATATTTACGGCGAGCCGTTTGCGCGATCAAACCAACGTCACAAATCTCTTCGATGAAGACTGACGAGCTACCATCCATAACCGGAACTTCAGGGCCGGTAATGTCAATGATAACATTATCGACACTCAAAGCCGCCAATGCCGCCATCAAGTGTTCGATAGTCGCAACAAACAGATCATTTGGATCGCCGACAATCGTGCATAATTCAGTTGCACCAACAAAATCATGTCGCGCTTTAATTTCAGTACTGCGGCCTTCACCTGACGTACGGACGAAAACAACACCCGTATTGGCTGGCGCAGGGTTCAAGGTCATCCGAACAGCTTGATTGCCGTGAACGCCCTTTCCATCGAAAGAAATGGATTGTGAAATAGTGTGCTGAACCGACGGGTTGGTCGTAAATTTTGTGCGGACACTCATATCTTAATTTCAGCCTTTCAAAGCGCTTGGTTAGCTTGTCTCTAAAACTAAAACTCTTCAAAAACCCGAAGAGCCAGCACCACCACATGTCACCGTGTTATTCTCGGAAGCACGCACCGCTAGGTTTCAACCCTTTTACACTGCATGCCCAAAACCACGTTTTGTTGTCTCTAAGATACCTGCCTCAAAACAGTTTCACAAATCACGGTTTCTAACTGAATATTAATCGATATTTCAATTTACTTTCAAATAGTTAGTCCGCCACAAGGGCGGACTATTAACAAGTGTTACAATGGGATGCTCGCCTCTATTGAGCTTGGCGACGCAAAAATGCTGGAATCTCTAGTTGATCCTCTGCAAGTGCTGGTTGTGCAGCAGGTGTTGCACGACCATGCGGATCAAGTTGTCCGGCTTGTGGCGCGTATTGTGGTGCCTGCGGCTCCGGTGCTTGAGCACGTGGTTGAGCTGGTTTTGCAAATGCATTTGCTTGGTTCGCTTGATCCTGCATTGGCGCTGGTGCCTGTGCTTGCAGCGGTGCTGGTGCAGGTGTGGCGAGAGGTGCAGCTTCTGGCATTTGTGGTGCGCCAGAAAGATTTGGAGCAGCGGTTACGTTGTCCTCTTCCTTCTTGTGTGTACCCAATGTCGCAGTCGTGATCCGCTTTAATAGACCAAGTGCGCCACGTTCGTCTTGTGTTTCAAGCTCTAGTGACGATTCTGATTTAGCCCGAATTTCTTCTTGAACAATCATCGGAAAATCATCAACGCTTGGCATTTTTTGCGTCACAAATGGCTCTTCAGCAGTCGCAGGAATGAAAGGCTCGCTTGGTGCCGCAGGCGCTTCTGCCATTGCAGGCATTGCTGGCGCTTCCAAATCTTCAACAGCTGGCATATCGCCACCTTGTGCCAATTGCATTGCTTCAGTACTTGGCGCAAACGGCGCAATCGTAACTGCTGGATCAGATTTAGACTGCTCTGTTTCCATTGCTGGTGCAACAGCGGCTGGCGCTTCAATTGCAAGTTCTGCTTCAATCGCTGCTTCTGCGGTTACAGGTGCCACAACTGGAGCTACTGGCATTGCAGCCTGTTTTTCCATGATTGGGCGCAAGAATGTAGAGCCTGCTTTAATTTCAGGAACAACGCCTGTTTGAGCACCTTTTTCGATACCTGTTGCAACAACAGAAACACGAACGACACCTTCAAGCGCTTCATCAAATGTTGCACCCAAAATGATGTTTGCATCTGGATCGACTTCTTCACGAATACGCGTTGCCGCTTCATCCACTTCAAACAAAGTCAAATCATTGCCGCCAGTGATTGAAATCAACAAGCCTTGTGCGCCGGCCATAGATGTTTCATCAAGCAATGGATTAGCGATTGCAGCTTCTGCTGCTTCAACAGCACGGTTTTCACCGGATGCTTCGCCTGTACCCATCATCGCTTTGCCCATCTCGTTCATAACCGAACGAACATCAGCAAAATCGAGATTGATCAAACCTTCTTTGACCATCAAATCTGTGATGCAGCTAACGCCAGAGTTCAACACTTGGTCAGCCATTGAGAAGGCATCAGCAAATGTCGTTTTTTCATTCGCAATACGGAACAAGTTCTGGTTTGGGATCACGATGAGCGTGTCCACATTGGCTTGAAGCTCTTCAATGCCAGCCTCTGCCAAACGCATACGGCGACCACCTTCAAACTGGAAAGGCTTGGTCACAACACCAACGGTAAGAATACCTTTGTCGCGAGCGGCACGCGCAACGATTGGCGCTGCGCCTGTGCCTGTTCCGCCGCCCATACCAGCAGTGATAAATGCCATATGTGAACCATTGAGGTAGTCATTGATTTCATCGATGACTTCTTCTGCGGCTTGGCGACCAACTTCTGGCTGCGAACCTGCGCCCAGACCTTCGGTCACTTGAAGGCCCATTTGGACAATCTTGTCACAACGTGAACTGGTCAATGCTTGTGCATCTGTATTGGCTACCACAAACTCGACCCCTTCAAGGCCGGATTTGATCATGTTGTTGACAGCATTACCGCCAGCTCCACCAACACCAAACACGGTGATTTTAGGTTTCAACTCTGTGATATCAGGGGCTTGAAGATTGATAGTCATGGTGTCCTCACTTGTGATACGCGACGGCTTTGTTTGTATGGGTTGTTGCGTCGGTTCAAAAAAACTTAGTTGCTGGGCTTTAGTGCCCGTTTCTGGGTGTTCTGTTCTACTCGGTAGATCGACCAGCTCACTGGGTGGATCTTTATGAGAGGAAATTTCATTTGCTCCCTCTTCTGCATTTTCGTCATTCGTCATCTTAAAAATTCTCCGCAAACCAACGGCCAACACGGCCAATATAGCCACCTGTCCCCGTCATCGCCGTTTCAGAGTGGTGTCGACCAGGAGACCAGCCCATATCATCGCTTGCTTGCTCTACCTGTGGATAAATCATCAAACCAACCACAGTTGAAAAGGCAGCACTGCGGGCTTCAACAGGAAGACCTGTGACCCCCAAAGGTCGCCCAAGGCGTACATTTTTCCCAATAACCGAACGCGCTAGATCGGCAACGCCCGTTAGTTGGCTCGCACCGCCGGTTAAAACCACACGGCGACCAACCAAACCTGCAAAACCGGAAGCATTCAGCCTGTCGCGCACATGTTCAAAGGTTTCTTCCACGCGCGGACGAATAATTTTTGAAATCGTCGATGCTGAAACATCCGCACCAATGCCGCTTTCATCGCCAATGACATTCACATTGACCGGATCATAATCGACAAGGTTACCAGGCAGCACACTGCCATGTTTAACTTTGATCAATTCAGCATTGCGCAGCGATGTCGAAAGACCGCGCGCCAAATCCATGGTTACGTGCTGACCACCAATAGCCAGCCCATCACAATGGACAAACTTGCCGTCAACAAAAACAGAAACTGTGGTCGTGCCACCGCCCATATCAATGCAGGTGACACCAAGCTCAGCCTCATCACCAGCAAGGCTTGCAAGGCCTGCGGAATAAGGAGAGCTTACAAAAGCTTCAACGGCCAAGTGGCAGCGGTTAATCGCAAGTTCGAGATTACGAAGGGCTGCGTCATTGGCTGTAACCACATGCATATCAACGGCTAAACGCTCGCCAATCATGCCACGCGGGTCTTTAATGCCATTATTACCATCAAGCGAATAGCCAATTGGCAAAGAATGCATCACAGCCGCTTCCGGCTCAGATGTGTGATTGCGGCCAGCTTGTAACACCCGCGAAATATCATTTTCTTCAACCGCTTGTCCCGCAAGCGAAACACTGGCTGAGAAAGCGTGACTGCGAATGCGACTTGCAGACACATTCACAATGAGTGATTCAACTGTCATCCCAGCACGACGCTCAGCAGCATCAACCGCAAGGCGAATTGCCTGTTCGACTTCATCAAGGTCAACAACAACGCCGCCCTTAATGCCGCGCGAACGCTGGTGACCAAAGCCGATCACCTCAATCATGTGGGTGCGATCAGAAAGTTCCAAACTGTCACGTTTTGGATGAAGACGCGCAATAACACAGCAGACTTTCGTCGTGCCAATGTCCAAAACCGTAATCAACGTGGATTTGTTAGACGGCAAGCCGCCTTTTGATCCTGAAGTTTTTGAGCCAAGGCGAATCATTAGATGTTCTTCTCCTTGGATTTGATTTCTTTGCGCCGTTTCAAAACAGCTTGACGATTGACCATTGCATCGTCGGATAAGCGCATCACCAAACGATCAGGCAAACGCATATCAATACTCACCAAGTCTTTTGACAAAATATCATTTTCGCTTTCAAGCAGCACCAATTCCGTCAAAGCTTCACGCACTTTGCGCTCCGGCAATTTAACGGTGATGCGGTTGTCCAATAAAATATCCCAGCGACGCTCTGAACGGAACATCGTGGCGCGAACGCGGTTTGAGATTTCAGGGAATTCAGCCAAGGTATTAAGGAATTCAGCGCCTTTGCGCTGTGCACCATGGCCCACCAAAAGCGGTAAACCCTGATAAACCTCAGCATCAAAATCATCCAAAACGAGGCCTTCGCTATCAACGATCGACTTAATCTGACCACGTTGCCAAACGGCAAATGGCTGGCGTTCTTGCAGATTAACTTGCAGTTTGCCTGGATAGATCTTTCGAACGGATGCCGATTCTACCCACGGTTCACGCAAAAGCGTTTGATGGGCAGCAGCAACATTGAAGGTTACGAGCGACACACCAGGCTCAAGACCCAGCACATCGAGAATATCTTGCTCACGCATGAAACGGTGGCCTGTGATCGTCACGGCATCAACATCAAAACCGATAAGAGCCGTGGTTCGCGAAGCCGCATCACCCAAATGTCCACCTAGCACCAAGCCGTAAAGCGTGAGACCGCCAACGACACTTGCTGACATGATTGCAGAAAAGAAGCGCGGCAATGTTTCCACACGCGCCTCAGCGCGATGGAAAAATCGACGTGCGAATAGCTGACGACGAGAGAGGTCTTTCCCCTCTTCAAATCGAGCTCTTCTAACACTTCTCGGTGCTGGCTGCTTTTTCTCGGCTAACGCCCGCAACTGGCTTCCTCCACCATCCATTTAACTAAAGCCCCAAATGAGTGCCCCGCATGGGCCGCCATTTCTGGAACCAGTGATGTCGGCGTCATACCCGGTTGAGTGTTTACTTCGAGGCAAATAAGGTCGTGTTTTCCATCCGATTTTTCATCAAAACGGAAATCTGCACGGCTTACGCCTCGACACCCCAACGCATGGTGAGCCTTGGATGATAGAATCTGTATATTTTGGTAAATATTTGGTAAAATTTTTGCAGGAAGGACGTGTTTTGAGCCTCCAGGTGCATATTTAGCATCATAATCGTAAAACTTGTGGTCAATTGAAACAATTTCAATCACATCAAGGGCTTCACCATCCATCACAGCACATGTGAGCTCACGGCCAGAAACGTATCGCTCGACCATGACGATGTCACCATAGGGCCAGTTATCACTCGATATTTCAGGCGGTGGTGTTTTTTGATCATCAAGGACAATTATGACACCGAAAGAAGACCCTTCATTGACCGGCTTCACCACATAAGGTGGGTCCATTGGGTGCTCAGTTCCGATGTCAAATCGGTTCATAATGCGATGTTCTGCAACCGGCACACCTGCGTCTTTCATGACAGCTTTTGCACGGTCTTTGTTCATGGCAAGAGCAGACGCCATAATGCCAGAGTGGGTATAGGGAATATCTAAGAATTCTAGGATGCCTTGTATCGCACCATCTTCACCAAAAGGGCCATGAAGCGCGTTAAAAGCAACGTCTGGCTTCAATTCAGCAAGCTTTTGCGCCACATTGCGATCCACATCAACACGGCTGACACGGTAGCCCTCACCTTCGAGAGCTTTGGCGCATTCTTCCCCTGTTGATAATGAGACGGGACGCTCTGATGACCATCCACCCATTAAAACGGCAACGTGTTTTTGAGACATGGGAAGGCCCTTGGTGCTGATTTAAATTAACCAGTATCATGCGTGATTCGGCTGAATCTGGCCATGCATTCAGCGCTTTAGCACCAACATTCCCGCACCAACAATCATCATCATGCCAATAATAGCTGTGACCGTTAGCGGTGTTTCAAAGTAAAAAACGTCCCAAAAAGCGGCAAAGATGAGAAACGAATATTCAAATGTCGCGATAATTGACGGGGGTGCTGATTGATAAGCGCCTGCAATAACAAAGGCCGAAATAGCAGCAATTGCAGCGAGATGAACAAGGATAAACCACACAGACAAATCGAGAGCTTGCCACTCCCCAAAAATGTAAGGGTGCGAACCCACCAGCTCATTACCGAAAAACTCTAACCCTATGAATATACTGCCGATTACACCAAGAAAGAGCATTGCTAAATTCAGCGAAAAGCCAAGCGCTACGGCGGGCACATCTTGGCAATGAACCCGTGTAATAATATGGGCAAAGGCATATAAAACCACGCCCACGAGTGGCAAAAGTGTCCAACTTGAAAAGGCATCAGTACCCGGCTGCAATAACACCAGCACTCCCAAAAACCCCAAACACACACCAACCCAGCCCGAAAGTTTCACCGGCTCATTAATGAGGAATGACGAGAAGATCACGATCAATACCGGACTTAGATAAATCACGGCAGCAAGTGTCGAAATTTGTGAGAAAGGAAGAGCCGCGTAAAAAAGCAGCAGCGTTATCGCAATGAAGAAACCGCGCACAAGCACCCAAGGGCGCATGGCATCACGAAGCAATGTTTTATGAGCATTAAATCCCCACCCAAGCAAAACAAACAAAGGAATGGTCAAAACCCCACGAATAACAAACAATTGCCAAAGGGTTAGGTGCTCAGAAAAAATTTTGACGACGGCGTCCTGCATTGAAATGAGGAAAGTGCCCGCAATGATCAGCATAACACCGCGCGCCACAAAGTGAGGCCGTGCATGGGTAGTCGCGATTGTCATTCCCGCCTCCCCTTTATACTTGGAGCCAATAACCTTTGCCGCAAACAAAAACGCGGAGCCGAAGCCCCGCGTTAAATCTTCATATTGGGTGCCTAAATAGGCGAACAGTCTTTAAGCGCCGAGGCCGAGCGCTGCAAAGGCTGCACCTTCAACAACTTCCAAAGTCAAGAACACACCGATACCGGCAACAATTGCGCCAGCAACACGGGCATTTGCCGCTGTTGCTTCAGTTGCACCGAAGACGGTTCTAATCGCGTAAGCTGACGCCATTGCAATTGCGTATTGAAGGACAGCAAGGCCGATCAGATAACCGATCAGAACAACACCGCCGACACCAGCTTCTTGCGAAGCAATGGAATCGCCAAAGGCAGAACCGTGGAAAAGGCCAAAGCCTGCGAAAAGAACCAGCGCTGGAATAAGATTAAGCGCACGGCCAGAAGCAACAATGCCGCCAACAATCAAGAGTGATAGCGCGATGATTGTTTCTTTAACCGGCAAATCAGTGCCGAAGCTCATCATCAAACAACCGATTGCCATTGCGACAATGTAAGCGGCAGGTGCTGAGCGTTGAAAGCCCGTGTATGCTGCAGCAAGGCCGACAGCCACAACAAAGAATAAATGGTCAAAACCCAAAAGCGGATGCCCAATACCTGAAAGCAGGCCATCGGCAAACGTTTCCATAGGTTGTCCCGCAAGTGGGTGGTGCGCCAAAGCTGGCGTCGCGATAACGGCAAGTGCCGCAGCAGATAGAATTCGTTTCATAAGTTTCCCCTTCAGAAAGTCGCTATGAAGAGGGGCTGGCGCCAGAAAGTGAGATTAATTCTCAGCCTTCCACCGGAACACCCCGTCCGTTGTTTAAAGGTTGCCCCTTCACCACACTCAAATGAGTATCGTTTAAAGGCCATATCCGGCTGGTCTCCTGGCTCACGGGTCAAAGCAATTCATCTCCTTCCCAGCTAAACGTCGCCAGTGGTGTTTGATAAATGCTCTCCGCTTACAGTCGCGGGGGCGGCTGAAGTGTAAGGCCCCGACTTGGGTCACCTCTTCTTCATTCCCATTTGATCCCCATGCTTCGCACTCAAAGGGGAACCGAATAAACTATTAGTGCCGCGAAATTTACCACAACGTCAATGGTAAATACGACGCGAATAATGTTTTTTGGAACATCTTACTTCACACATACCTAAATACAGGACAATTATTGCTGGAAATGGCAGGCAACAATGGCCAAACTCTAGATCAGCAAATCCTCCAAGACCTTCAAAGGAAAACACATGACCAAGTCTGACGTTAATTTCGACAAGCCCCTAAGAGGGCGCATTTATGACAGCGTTTTAGAAACAATCGGAAACACCCCGCTTGTGCGTATTCCAGCGCTCGCCAAAGAAACAAACGCTGTGGCCGACATTGTGGTCAAATGTGAATTCTTCAACCCGCTCGCCAGCGTAAAAGACCGCATCGGCGTGAACATGATCTTGGATCTTGAAAAACAGGGCAAGATTAAAGAAGGCACCACCCTTGTGGAACCAACCTCAGGCAACACAGGCATCGCGCTCGCCTTTGCTGCTGCCGCCCGTGGTTATCGTTTGATCCTCACCATGCCAGAATCCATGTCAATTGAACGCCGCAAGATGGTTGCCCTTCTTGGCGCTGAACTGGTCTTGACGCCAAAAGAAAAAGGCATGGGCGGCTCCATTGCTAAGGCACAAGAGCTTTTGGAAGAAATTGATGGCGCGGTCATGCCAAGCCAATTCTCAAACCCTGCCAACCCAGAAATTCACCGTATAACAACGGCTGAAGAAATTTGGCACGACACAGGCGGCGACGTGGATGTGATCATTGCAGGCGTTGGCACAGGCGGCACGTTCACAGGCTTGGCGCAGGTATTGAAAGAGCGCAAACCAGAAATCAAAATGATCGCTGTTGAGCCGACCGCAAGCCCAATTTTGTCAGGTGGCAACCCCGGCCCTCACATGATCCAAGGGATCGGCGCTGGTTTCGTTCCAGACAATATGGACACCACAAATATGGATGAGGTTATCCAAGTGGACAATGAAACAGCCTTCGATACAGCTCGCAAAGTCGCTGCAACGGAAGGCCTACCTGTTGGCATTTCATCAGGCGCTGCAATTTACGCAGGCCTAACAGTTGCCGCCCGCCCTGAGATGGCTGGCAAGCGCGTCGTCGTCATTGCCGCTTCATTCGCGGAGCGTTATTTGTCAACCGTACTCTTTGAAGGGTTGGGCGAATAATGAAGCTTGCCAATAGAAATATCCAATTTCTGGCAATCGCTTTTGCAACAATGATTGGGGTGATTTTGTCACCCCTTTCAAGCCAAGCACAAATTGCACCAAGGCCAAAAGAAATCGCCGCTTACGAGGGTTTGTTAAAAGCAGCCCACGAAGGCAATGTGGCGGAGCTTGAAAAACTCATCAAAGCCGGTGCTGATCTCGAACAAACTGATCGCCGTGATCGAACCGCCTTTCACATTGCAGGATACGCTGGCAACCGCGCCATCATGCGCAGCCTTGCAAAAGCGGGTGCCGATATGAACGCGCTAGAAATTGATGTTTATGACGTCGTCACAATCGCCGCTGTAGCCGATGATCTTGAAACCATGAAAGTGGCGCTAGAGCTTGGCAATAAATCAACCAACGTCACCAGCGTTTACGACGGCACAGCCCTCATCGCCGCGGCCCACCTCGGGCATTTTGAGGTGGTGCAAACTTTGATAAAAGCAGGCGCACCGCTCGACCACGTCAACAACCTCCACTGGACAGCGCTGATTGAAAGCGTGGTGCTGGGTGATGGCGGCGAAGACCACCAAAAGACGGCCCAAGCATTGGTAGACGCAGGCGCAAGCAAAACGCTCGCAGATCAGTTTGGAAGAACCCCGTTAGACCTTGCGAAGTCTCGGGGGTATGAGGCAATGGTGAAGATTTTGGAGGAATAACCGAACTAGCCACGACTTAACGAATTCAACGATTTCAAAAACTTCAGACAAAAATAATTGGAGGCAACTCCGCGGACAAATCAGGCTTTAGGCGCTGTTGCACCAATGATTACAAAGTGGACTCCTATTTAGGTAGACGGCAATATTATTTTTGACATTTTCTATGCCTATATTTTCAAGACCAAGTTGAATTTAGACGGGATACACAAATGGACTCCGAAGACATTGCAAAGCTCAATACACCAAGAGATTATTCCCGTTCCCTATACAAATTCTATCTGGAAGTCGGTGAATTTGAGGATATGGCATTGAATACAATAAAGGAGTTATTTGGCGCAGATCGACTGCATTTGATATCATCATTAGATCACGGATACGAATTGATCATGCCAATTCAGATGGCCCCTGATGTCATTCGAGAATTATCGCATAAAAATATTGGGATTTATCAACTGGTCCGCTTCGCAAAAGTCTCTGGCGAATGGAATTAATGCGCAGAAACCATCTTATTAACTCATTCGAGGCCCGAACACGTCAACAACCTTCACTGGACAGCGCTGATTGAAAGCGTGGTGCTGGGTGATGGTGGCGAAAATCACCAAAAAACAGCCCAAGCACTGGTAAACGCAGGTGCAAGCAAAACGCTCGCAGATAAGTTTGCCAGAACGCCGTTGGACCTTGCGAATTCGCGGGGCTATGAGGCGATGGTGAAGATTTTGGAGATGGGTGAGTGACGGGGCTTGGGCGAATGGCGTGGAAGTTAAGGTCGGCTTTGCGGACTTTGCGACCATATTAGAATATCTGTCTAACTGCTGCTGCCCCAGAGCAAACACGTAATTTATGTAATTCTAAATTCCTAGCTTGGAAAACCCAACTAAAGAAAGTTTAATTATTTTTGAGTAAATACTAATGAATAAATTATCTTCTTAAATTGGTGACACTCATGCAATTGGAACTGATTGATCTATTAAAAAATCGACAGATTTGTCATCCAGCGAAAATACAAAGCACTGAATTTCGTGATCGTAGTGGTGTTATCCATCTAAGCGGATATCCATGGTGGCTCGAAGAGCCTGACGGGAACAACGATGCAGAGATAAGTTTCCAGTTTAATGAGATTGACGAATTTAGAATACCGGAAAGTTGGTTTGAAGGCGATGATTTTTGTGAAGACTTAGATGATTTCACTATAGAACCAATGAGCAAAACGTTATGGACGGCTTGTAGTGACCTTACCGTATATTGCAGTGCACCTTTAGATGATAAGTTTGCCATTCTTGAAGTCGTTGACCACTTTCTTGTCACATCAAACTGTCCCTACGAATTAAGTGATTTTTTAAACATGCCCACAATCAAAGATTTTGGTAAGATAACCTCTACTTCAAGTTATCAAATTTGTAGTGGCCCTAAACCAGTTTGTGAACAAGTTGTAACCGAGTTAGAGCGACAAGGAGTACGTCACTCTAAAATAGAACATCTGACCAAAGAGGATGATCGATTGATAGTTAGACTGCATGGCGGTTATATGATTTGTCGATCAGCAGATGCCGTCTTCTAGTCAAGTATCCGATGTCCGCTCCTGGCACCCTGCTGCCCTTAGACTTATGTAAGAGAAATCGCAACATTGGGCTCAAAGCGGATGCTCGATGATCATCACCAGACAGGCGAACCACCCACAACAAACACCCCTACCCCATAAACTCCGAAATCTGCACACCATCAGGCCAAACGCCAAGCCGCTTGATTTCCCAGTGAAGCTTAATCCCAGAATTCTCCAACACCCGCGCCCGCACCGTCTCGCCTAGTGTCTCAAGGTCAGTCGCCGTCGCACCGCCTGTGTTGATCATGAAATTGCAATGCAGCTCGCTCATTTGAGCGCCACCCACCATAAGCCCACGACAGCCTGCGGCATCGACTTCTTTCCATGCGCTACTGCCTTCAGGGTTTTTGAAGGTTGAACCGCCCGTCTTTTCTTTCACAGGTTGAACGGTTTCGCGGTGATGTTGTACGGCGTCCATTTGTTCTTGGATGGCGGCTTTGTCAGCGGGCGTTCCTTGGTAGACTGCTTCGGTGAATATCAAATCTGCCGCCGCGTCTGAATGGCGATAGGCGTAACCCATATCTTTATTACTCAAGACATGACGCTCGCCCTTGCGGTCAATCGCGACAATCTCTTTAACGCAGTCTTTCGTCTCCGTACCGTTGGCGCCCGCGTTCATGCGAAGTGCACCGCCAATGCCGCCCGGTATGCCGTGATAAAAGGCAAAACCATCAAGCCCGCATTCAAGGGCGAAGGCTGCAACGCGCTTGTCTTGGCTGGCGGCACCCACACGAATGGCCGTGTCGCCATCACGTTCCATCCCACCAAAGCCTTTGGCGGAAAGGCGAATAACCACACCTTCAATACCGCCATCACGCACCAGCAAATTGGAGCCAACGCCAATTACCATAACGGGAATTTCTTGCGGTAGGTTCGTCAAAAATAGCTGGAGGTCTTCTTCATCCGCTGGTTGAAACAGCAATTGCGCCGAACCACCCACGCGGAACCATGTCACCTTGCTCAAATCAGCATTCGCACTTAAGCGACCACGCACTTTGGAGACCCAAGGCTCAAGCTCAGGCAATAAATCGGCAAAAGCCATTTGCGTCTCCCTTTAGCCGTCGCCAAGTGCGGCAAGCTCATCCGGCAAAGCGTTCGCCCATGCCGTAATATTACCCGCGCCAAGGCACATCACATAGTCACCGGCGGAAGCTTCTTCTGCAACGATTGCGGCCAAATCAGATGGGCCTTCCGTTACAACAACATTGCGGTGCCCACGCTGGCGCAAACCATCCGCGAGACTGTCACGATCAGCGCCTTCGATGTGGCTTTCACCCGCTTCATAAACGGGGGCGACAATCACGGTGTCCGCATCATTGAAGCATGTGCAGAAATCATCGAATAGGCTTTGAAGGCGCGTATAGCGGTGCGGTTGAACCACAGCGACGACTTTGCCTTGCGCCGCAGAACGTGCCGCTTTCAAGACGCTTGCAATTTCAACAGGGTGATGGCCGTAGTCATCGAATATCTCAACACCCTTCCAAGACCCCGTATGCGTGAAGCGACGCTTCACACCAGAGAAGCTTGCAAGACCGTCACGGATTTCATCACTGCCAACCCCAAGAGCTGACGCAACAGCAATAGCCGCCGTTGCGTTGGATACATTGTGGTGGCCGGGCATCGGTAGCAGAAGGTTAGAAATTTCTTCCACATCATCCGTACGACGATTATGGATGACCACGCTAAAGCGGGTTGATCCGCCTTCCGCACGAATGTCTTCAAAACGCACATCAGCTTGCGGGTTCTCACCATAAGTGATGATACGACGATCTTCGATTTGACCAACAAGGCGTTGCACCTCTGGATGGTCAATACACATCACCGAAAACCCATAAAACGGCACATTTTCAACAAACCGCTGAAAGGCTTCTTTGACGGCATCAAAGGTGCCGTAATGGTCAAGGTGCTCTGGGTCCATATTCGTAACGATGGCCACATCAGCAGGCAGTTTCACGAAGGTGCCATCAGATTCGTCGGCTTCCACCACCATCCAGTCGCCATCACCCATGCGGGCATTGGTGCCGTAAGCATTGATGATGCCGCCATTGATAACTGTCGGGTCTTTTTGGCCTGCTTCTAACAAAGCCGCGACCATCGACGTGGTTGTTGTTTTGCCATGCGTACCGCCAACGGCGATTGCAGATTTAAAGCGCATCAGCTCGGCCAGCATTTCAGCACGGCGCACAACAGGAAGCACCCGCTCGCGCGCTGCCATTAGCTCAGGGTTGTCTGCTTTAATCGCAGAAGAGACAACGATCACTTCAGCCTCACCCAGATTATCTGCATTATGGCCGATATTTACGGTGATGCCTTTTTTACGAAGGCGTTGCACATTAGCGCTGTCTGACATGTCAGAACCTTGAACGGTATAGCCCAAAGTTTGCAGCACTTCGGCAATGCCGCTCATGCCAATACCGCCAATACCGACAAAATGAACCGGTCCAATATTTTGAGGCATTTTCATGGGTGTTACGTCTCCGAAGGTTGATCAACGAGTTCTTGAGTTAATTCTTGGCGATTGGCAAGGGCATGAGCCGCATTGGCCAATCGTTGTGCCGCATCAGGGCGGCCTTGTTCTTTAGCATTGCGCGCTGCTGTTTCAAGCACAGACGCATCTTCCATCATCCGCTGCAATTCTTCCGCCAGCCATTCAGCGCTAAAGCCGTCTTGCTTCTTAACCCAGCCGCCACCATTTTCAACCAATGCGGCAGCATTAGCTGCTTGGTCATGGTCAAGCGCATGAGGGTAAGGCACAAGAATGGCAGGACGACCGATCACGGCAAGCTCCGCCGTGGTTGAAGCGCCAGAGCGACAAATCACCAAATGACTATCACCAATGTGCCCAACCATATTTTCAAAGAAGGGTGCCACGTCTGCTGGCACTTCCATCATTTCATAAGCCTTTTTAACAGCGTCTTGGTCTTCAGCTCTTGCTTGTTGGACAACCTTTAAACGCTTGCGCAATGGTTCAGGCAATTGGGCGATGGCTTTTAAAACAACGGTTGAGAAAACCTGCGCCCCTTGGCTCCCGCCAAACACCGTTAGACAAAAGGTTTCGCCTTCGTTGGATGGGGCATAGGCTTTTTCAGCCGCAATAAGGGCATCATCTCGCACAGGGTTTCCTGTGTAGAAAAACCGCCAAGGTGTCTTGCCAATGAGGGGAAGTCCAAGAGCGACCGCCATTACCTTGTCGCTCAAAAACTTATTCGCCCGACCCAAAACCGCATTCGCTTCATGGATCATCGTCGGATAACCCTTCGTGGAAGCTGCCAGTAGTGGCGGCACCGTTGGATAGCCACCAAAGCCAATCACTACGTCTGGTTGGACTTTGCCCATCAAACGGCGAGCAGACAAATAACCTGCAAAAAGCGAATAAAATGCCTTCAAAAGCTGGATCGGGTTTCGGCCCGAAAGAGTTGCCGATTTTATGGTGTGGCGTTCAACACAGGGGAAGTCTTTTGCAAAGCGCTCGGTGCGCGCATCTGACACAAGATGCACATCATAGCCACGGCGCGTCAGCTCGCTAGCCAGCGCATGGGCGGGGAAAAGATGGCCGCCTGTCCCGCCAGCACAAACAAGTGCTCGTTTTGGTTTTGAATCCGTATTCGCCATTTAATAAATCGCTCAAGCAGGTTGATGGTTCGCGCCCAAATCAGGCACGTGCGGTGTCATTGTCATCCGCGATTGCTTCGGTTTTTTACGCGCCAGACCTAGCACCATCCCCATGGCAATCGCAACGGATAGCAATGAAGAACCGCCATAAGAAATAAACGGCAAGGTCATGCCTTTGGTTGGAGCCAGTTGCAGGTTCACCATCATGTTGATGCCAGCCTGCATCCCAAACATAATAATCAAGCCACCGACAGCCAAGCGAACGAATGTATCTTCTTGGCGAAACCCAAGATAAAGCCCGCGCATAACAAGCAGTAAAAAGAACAAAGCAAGCAGCAAACAAGCGATAATGCCGAACTCTTCACCGATAATGGCAAAGATAAAATCTGTGTGGCTATCAGGCACGCCGCGTTTAACAACACCCTCACCTGGACCACGCCCAAACCAACCACCAGAGAAAAACGCCTCAAGCGCTTTATCAACCTGATAGGTATCACCACTTTCAGGGTTCAAGAACCGGTCAATCCGTCCTGTTACATGGGGAACAAACAGATAAGCCGCCGTCATACCACCAATGCTCATTCCGCCAAGTACGACAATCCATACCCATGACAATCCAGCCATAAAGAACACCACGCACCATGTGAGTGTGATCAAGGCAGTTTGGCCAATATCTGGTTGCGCCACCAGCACAGCGCCAAAAACGGCAAGCAATAAAATCGCGAAGACATTACCAGGGATATCGGGGCGCTTTGCATTTTCAGCAAACAGCCAAGCCACCAAAATGACAAAGGCTGGTTTGACGATCTCAGAAGGTTGCACCGTAAAGCCAAACAGCGAAATCCAGCGGCGTGAACCCTTAACAACATCACCTGCAAACAGCGTATAGACCAGCAGAATAAGCCCGCCAATAAACATCAACAACGCCAATCGTCTGATCATTTTGGTATTAAGGAAGGAGACAAACAACAGCATGAACAAAGCAGGGATTGCAAAAATCGCATGGCGCTTCACAAAGAAGTAGCTTTCAAGACCCAGTTGCTCCGCAATGGAAGGGCTTGCCGCAAACGACAAGATGAGGCCAAGGAACATCAAAGCGATCAAACCAAATAGCATTGGTTTGTCGATAGTCCACCACCAGTTCGCAATAGGCGATCGGTCTGCCCTTGATACCATATGCATCACTCCCCATTCTTTGCCGCAATATTCCAGTTATCTGCTTCGCAGATTTAGTTCAATTCAAGTTTCACTGAAGACTTAAATGCATCTCCACGTGCCTCGAAACTGGAAAACTGATCCCAGCTTGCGCAGGCTGGTGCGAGAAGCACCGCCACTGTCTCATTTGCTTCTACCGACCTTGCAGCAGACATTGCTACCGCGTCACGCGTCGCCACTTCTAACGTCTCACTCATTGAGTAAGGCACAATTCCTGTCAAAGTATGCCCAAAGGCTTCTGCGGCCTCTCCAATTAAGAAAGCATGAACTATTTTAGGAAAGAACTCGTTAAGACTTTGTATACCGCCCTCTTTTGGCAGTCCGCCCAATATCCAATAGATTTTATCAAAACTAGCGAGCGCTTTTGCAGCAGCATCCGCGTTCGTTGCTTTGCTGTCATTGACGAAAAAGACGCCATCACGCTCAGCCACTTGTTCTAAACGGTGCGGTAATCCGCCAAAGCTGTCCAAGCCCTTTTGTATGGTGGTATCATCAAGCCCCATTTTATGGCAAACGGCATAGGCAATGGCTGCGTTTTGCAGATTATGCTCTCCACGTAAGCTTGTAATTCCGGCAACCTTCGCGACAGGCGTATCGGCATTGAAGATTTCACTGCCACGAGCACTAACCGCCGCATCACCGCTAAGAGAAACGCGGGCGAGAGAAACGCCCTTTGCATCACACTGATCTGCAATCTTAATTGAAAGCGGATCATCAACGCCAACAACTGCATGGTCTGCTCCCACGACAAGACGTGCTTTTACATCTGCGTAGTGCTCCACCGTGCCGTGGCGGTCGATGTGATCGGGGCTGATATTAAGGTGAACTCCGATGCTTGGCTTCAGGCTGGGCGCGAGGTCAATTTGGTAAGAAGAGCATTCGACCACGTAGCATTTATCTGTTGCCAGTGGATCAAGTGTCAGGACAGCGCGGCCAATGTTTCCGCCCATTTGCACGTCATAGCCAGCAACGCTCAACATATGAGAAAGCAACGCAGTAGTGGTCGATTTCCCGTTTGTTCCTGTAATCGCGATAAATGGGCAATTAGGCGTGACGGCAAGACGTTCGCGGTTAAACAGCTCAACATCGCCGATAATAGCAACACCCGCTGCTTGCGCTTTCTTCACACTCCAATGAGGCTCTGGATGAGTGAGTGGTATGCCCGGAGAAAGCACCAGTGCTTCAAAGCCATCAAAATCCACATCACGAAGATCTTCGCAGTCGATGCCAACCGCGCGGGCCTTTAAGACCTGCGCTTCATTGTCATCAAAAGCCAGCACATTCGCACCACCTGCTTTCAACGCTTCAGCCGTGGCCAGACCAGACCCGCCAAGCCCCAACACCAAAACTGATTTTCCGTGCATATGGGTGACAGGGATCATCAGTTCTTACCGTAGTTTCAGGGTCGTTAGACCAATCAATGCAAGAATGAAAGCGATGATCCAGAAACGGATAACCACTTGCGGCTCAGTCCAACCCTTTTTCTCAAAATGGTGATGGATAGGCGCCATGCGGAACACGCGCTTGCCTGTGGTTTTAAAGGAGATCACCTGAATGATCACGGACATCGCCTCAAGCACAAACAATCCGCCGATAATCGCCAGAACGATCTCATGCTTTGTCGCAACAGCAATCGTACCAAGCGCGCCACCGAGACCGAGAGAACCTGTGTCGCCCATAAAGATCGCAGCAGGAGGGGCATTATACCAAAGGAAGCCAAGACCCGCACCGATGATGGCACCGCAAATAATCGCAAGTTCGCCCGTACCAGACACATTGTGAATTTGTAGATAATCCGCAAACACCGCGTTACCAGAAAGGTAAGCAATGAAACCGAATGAACCCATAGCGATCATAACAGGCACAATTGCAAGACCATCCAAGCCATCTGTTAGGTTCACCGCATTGCCTGTGCCCACGATGACGAAGGCTGCAAACGGAATGAAGAAATAGCCGAGGTTCAAAATGAAATCTTTAAGGAATGGGAATGTTAGGCTGGTCGCATATTGAGGGTCTGTATTGGTGGAGATGAACCAACAAGCAAGGCCGGCCACCACAAACTCTAAAGCCAAACGTATCTTGCCCGGGAAACCTTTGTGGCTCTGTCTGCTTACCTTGAGATAATCATCATAAAAACCAATCGCACCAAAGCCCAGTGTCACAAACATCACCATCTGCACATAGACATTGGTTAAGTCTGCCCATAGCAGGGTAGAGACAAACAAGCTCGATAATATCATCAACCCGCCCATCGTAGGCGTGCCTGCTTTCGCGATGATATGGCTTTCGGGGCCATCTTCGCGAATTGGTTGGCCTTTGCCCTGTCTTGCACGAAGCATTTTGATCATTGATGGACCAAAGATAAACATGAACAGCATGGCCGTTACAGTGGCCAAGCCACCACGGAAGGTAATGTAGCGAAATACATTAAGCGCTGGAATTGAATCGGCTAGATCAGCAAGAAGTAAAAGCATCGTACTCTTTGAGTTCGTGTGAATTTTAACGCGAGGAACTAGGAGCGTGAACTGGCTGGGAATCGGGCGGTCAACTTGTCAACAATCGGCCCCATTCGACTCCCTAATGACCCTTTGACCATAAGCACGTCCCCTTTTGCAACCGTATCGAGCAATCTTTCCTCAAGACTATCGGACGTTGCAGCATATTTCCCCCGCATTTTTGCAGGAATTGCATCGTAAAGCGCTTTCATATGCGGTCCACTGAGGAATGCAAGGTCTATATTTGCAGCCTCAAGTGCGTCAAACAGTCCAGCGTGTAGCGCATCGCTCTCTTCGCCAAGCTCCAGCATATCACCAAGCACAGCAATACGGCGACCATCTTGGCCACATTGTGCCGCACCAAGCAAGCCAATTGCCGCTCTCATAGAAGCAGGATTGGCGTTATAACTTTCATCGAGAATAGTGATGGTCCCACCATCCACATCAAGCTCAAGCCGCGCACCTCGACCACGCCCAGCCTCGATGGTTGCGAGCGTCGACAGACCTTTTTCAAGATCAGCGCCTGTGAGATGAAGAGCTGCACAAACGGCTAATGAATTTTGAACGATATGACGGCCCGGTTGGCTTAGTCGGTAAGCGACTTCGTGACCGAACACCGATGCACGAACATTCGTGCCCTCTTCGTCAAGTTCAGCATTAATCAGCCGCACATCAGCACCGTCACCTTCGCCAAATGTTGCGATGTTCAGGCCATGCTCAGTGGCGAGATGATTTAAAAACTCAAAATGCCGATTGTCCAAATTAAGAACCGCCGTTCCACCCGACGCGATGCCTGTAAATATCTCTGCCTTGGCGCGTGCAATCTCTTGCTCGTTCTCAAAGAACTCCAAGTGAACTGGTTCAACCGTGGTGATAATCGCAACATCAGGTTGCACCATATCAACCAGCGGAATAATCTCGCCAGGATGGTTCATGCCAATTTCATAAATGCCAAAATCAACATCAAAAGGCGTCCGTGACAGCGTCAACGGCACGCCCCAATGATTGTTGAACGAGGCAACCGAAGCATGGGTTTTACCATTGGCAGAAAACACATGGCGCAGCATTTCTTTAGAGCCAGTTTTGCCAACACTCCCGGTAATCGCAATCACTTTGCCCGCGTGTCGTGCGCGAGCAGCGCGACCGAGGTCTTCCATTCCAACCAGCACATCATCAACAACCATGACACGAGACAGGTCTACTGAAAGTTCGGAAAGCTTGTCTTTCGCAACCACGGCAAATGCCGCGCCTTCTGCGAGCGCCTTTTCAACGAAGGCATGACCATCAAAACGGTCACCTTTGATCGCGAAGAAGATGGCATCATTGTCAACTGTGCGGCTATCTATGGAGACAGAACCGATGCGCTGATCGGTTGGGCCTGCAAATTCAGCCTTCATGGCCTTTGCTGCATCGCCACTTGTCCATAAATTTGTTAAAGCCATTTGCTCAGTCATTTCTCGTTTCACTTGGATATTTAAGCGTTTGCACTTAAAGCACGCGCAACCACTTCGTGATCGCTAAAGGGGAGTGTTTTATCTTTGATAATTTGACCAGTTTCGTGGCCCTTGCCAGCAATCACAATCACGTCGCCTGCTTCTGCCTGCTCAATCGCTGAGAAAATCGCCTGTTCGCGATCTCCAATTTCCAGCGCCTCAGGTACGGCGTCCATAATCATAGCGCGGACTAACTTAGGGTCTTCACTACGCGGGTTATCATCGGTAACGATGGTCTTGTCAGCAAACTTTGCAGAGATTTCACCCATCAAAGCACGCTTGCCGTGATCACGATCCCCACCACAGCCAAACACGCAAGTCAGATTGTTGTCAGCGTAGGGACGAAGGGCTTCAAGCACATTTTCAAGCGCTTCAACTTTGTGCGCGTAATCAATAAACACCAAAGCACCAGCACTCGTCTCACCAACATATTCTAGCCGACCGGATTCACCCTTCAGCCCAGCAAGAGCTTCAACGATGACATCAGCAGAGACGCCCGTTGAATAGGCCATACCAGCCGCAATAAGCGCGTTGGAAACTTGGAAGCGACCAACGAGCGGCAAAAGCACATCGTGCGCCTCGTCACCAAATTTAAGTGTCATCTTTTGGGCAAAGCCTGCGCGTTCTAAATTTACAAGCTCAATACTGCTCGCATTTTCACCAACGCTTAAAACGTTCAAATGAGAAGCACTCGCCCGCGCAGCCGCTTGGTCACCGAAAGGGCTTTCAGGCTCAACCACAAAGTCAGCGCCTTTTGGCAAAAGGCGTTCAACCAGACCCATTTTCGCGTCGAAATATTCCTCAACCGTTGGGTGATAATCCATGTGATCGCGACCTAGGTTAGTAAAACCGCCCGTTGAAATTTTCACCCCATCCAAGCGATACTGATCAATGCCGTGACTGGACGCCTCGATCGCCAAATGGGTGACGCCCGCGTTTGCCAAGCGATCAATTGTTTTGTGCAAAGCCACAGGGTCAGGCGTGGTCAAACTGCCATAGACATTTTCAACGTCGCTCACCACACCAACTGTACCAACACTGGCTGCTTGAAAACCTGCTTGTTTCCAGATTTGACGAAGGAAAGCCGCGACTGAGGTTTTGCCAGCCGTTCCTGTGACAGCAGCAATTACTTCTGGCTGAGCAGGATAAAGCCGCGATGCAATTTGAGCGAGTTCGCGCCGTGGGTTTGAAACTGCGATCACCGGAACTGTCGCATCAACCGACACAGCCTCATCAACCAATATAGCAACCGCGCCCGCTTCAATCGCTTGACCAACGAACCGCGTACCATCAAGGTTTACGCCTTTAAGGGCTGCGAAGATAAAGCCAGGTTCAACCTGCCGACTGTCAGCCGTTATGCCGTTAACTTGGATGTTTTTTGCATCATTGGAGAGAGAGGCATCGGACGACAAGAGCGCACTCAATGAGCGTTCCACGCCCTGCCCCATTTGCTTGTTTTTTTCATCAGCCATAAAGGTCGCCCTTAGTGCAATACTGTCTTCGTCTAAGCCTGATTTTCGGCCCAAACACAAGGAAATTTGGGCAAAGCCCTAATTGCGGTAGTCAATTTCTGTTAATACCGGGATATCATCTGGCAAGCGCGGAGTAACACCTAATGTCGTCGCTACACGTCGAATGATTGCCGCCGTTGTTGGTGCAGCGTTCAAACCAGCCGTTGCAGACTTTTGCCCTTCTGACGGTTTCGGTTCATCGACCATTACCAGCATCACATAACGCGGATCATTAATCGGGAAAGCTGAAAGGAATGAATTCAATTTCTTGCTCGATGAATAGCGCCCGTTCACGACCTTCTCAGCAGTGCCCGTTTTACCACCAACGGCATAGCCCTCAACTTCAGCGCGACGGCCAGAACCTTTTTCGACGTTCAAGCGGAAAAGGTAGCGCATATTATGGCTTGTTTCTTCAGACACAACTCGGGTTGCAACCTCATTTGCTTCCTCAACAGAACGAGGACGGAATGTTGGTGGGATGAGCTTTCCACCATTGAGCAAAGCTGCTGCTGCAGACAATGTTTGCAACGGTGTCACTGAAATACCGTGGCCGAAAGAAATTGTCATCGACGACAAAGTCTTCCATTTTTTCGGTGACTGCGGTTTCCCAATTTCTGGCAATTCGTGGGATGCGGGAGTTAAGAGCCCAAGACGCTCTAAGAACTTTTTATGTCCCTTAGTTCCAACAGCTTGCGCCATTTTTGCCGTGCCGATGTTTGAAGAATAAATAAATACTTCCGGCACGCTCAAAATGCGTCTCTTCGCATGGAAATCTCGGATTTTAAAACGTCCGTGCTGGATAGGCCTTCTTGCATCAAAACGATCATGCATCGACACTTTGCCGCTATCCAAAGCCATCGCAGTGGTGATCGCCTTAAAGGTCGAACCCATTTCAAAAACGCCAGCCGTTGCACGGTTTAAGGCGTCTTTTGAAAATGTCTTCTGCAAATTATTCGGATCATAATCTGGCAACGATGACATAGCGACAACTTCGCCAGTATTCGCGTCCATGATGATACCGATCGCCGCGACAGCTCTATACTTTTTCATCGCTTTTGTAAGTTCATCGCGAACCACGTGCTGCGCCCGCATATCAATAGAGAGAGCTACGGGCTCCATACGTTCGTTTGAACCAAAGCCGACGGCGCGCAGATCATTCAACCAATGATCGTCAACGAATTTCTCAAACCCTGCGATCCCTTGATTATCAATATCAACATAGCCAACCAGATGAGACGCTGTTGGGCCACCTGGATAAAAACGGCGCGTTTCACGATCAAACTGGAGACCTGGAATACCAAGATCAAAAATTTGCGCCCGTTGAGATGGCGTCAATTCCCGTTTAATCCAAACAAACTTGCCCTTACCGCGCAAGCGGCGCAGTAATTTCTTGCGATTAAGGTCTGGCAGGATTGTCGCCAGCTTATCCAGCGCTTCTTCTGGATAAATAATCTTCTGCGGGTTGGCATGAAGAGAATAAGTGTTGAGATCCTTCGCCAGCACATCGCCGTTGCGGTCCACCAAATCAGGACGAGCAATCATCAGTTTATTATCGGCGATTTTTGCGGCTACTTCCACGTTATTGGAGCTTGCAATAGCAAGAGTAGTCAGGCGTGCAGCGATCAAACCATAAACTGCGAAAAACACAAATGCGACCAACACAATCCGCGTCTTCGTCAGATCGCGTCGTTGTTTCTTAGCTCCATCAATTTCAATCGAACCATTGGCTGCGGCTTTTTGCGCAAAATGTTCTCTGAATATTGTTCCTGGCGTTTGCATCTAATTGTTTCCGATTACGGTCTGGCGACTTCGTTGTGAGGTTTATTGAATATTCGTGTCAGTACCGCCGGCGTAACCGCCAAGCTGATCATCTTTTTGGAAGGGACTGAGATCAAGCGGGCGGCTTGGCAGTTCTTGGAGAGAAATCACCTGATCAACCTTGAGCGGCTCAAGCTGCAACTCATTTGCATGGCGCTCGGTTAGTTCTTGCAAAAGTGCAGGCTGGGTCAAAACACTGACGCTTGCTTCAAGCACTTCGATTGTCTCTTTTTCCCGCGATATTTGTCGCTCAATTTTCACGACCTTTTCCGCAGCACCTTCTGCACGGCGCTTAATTTCAAAGGTGTAGGCGGCACCTGCAACCATCAACCCAACCAAAACTAAATTCAACAAACGACGCATCAAACAACCCCTTACAAGAGCGAATATTGTGAAAGTGGCGCAACACCGACCGCCGCCATATCAAGCGGGCGCGATGCGCCATCAAGACGAATGGCAGCGCGCAACTTGGCAGAGCGCGCACGAGCATTACGAGAAATTTCATCGGGAGACGGCGTGTGAACACGGCGATTGGAAAGCGAGAATGTCGGCGCATCCACTTCCACCGCTGGCAAATGACGAGAGCCGCCACCAGACACACGACTGCGATCAGCCAAAAACTTTTTAACAATCCGGTCTTCCAGCGAATGAAACGCCACAACGACCAAACTACCGCCCTCACCCAAGATCGCCTCTGCCGCCATAAGCGCACGGGCAAGTTCTTGAAGTTCACGGTTTACGAAAATTCTGAGCGCTTGGAAGGTGCGCGTTGCTGGATGGATTTTATCATCATGGCGCTTACCAACTGCGTGCTCTGCAATGGCTGCAAGCTTCGCGGTTGTATCAATCGGCGCTTCTTCGCGCGCTGTTACAATCGCGTGCGCCACATAGCCCGCCTTCTTCTCTTCACCCAGCACGCTAATCACGCGCTGCAAATCTGATTTTGAAAACGTGTTCACCACATCAGCAGCACTGAGGCCTGCCTGCTCCATGCGCATATCAAGCGGCCCATCTTCGCGGAACGAAAAGCCACGCTCTGCCTGATCAAGCTGCATGGAAGAAACGCCAACATCAAGCACCACACCATCAACATGATCAAAACCAAGATCACGCACATGCTGATCAAGATCACCGAAGCGCCCCTCAACCAAGGTCAACCGACCTTCGCTCTCAGCCACAAGCGCTTGACCTGCCGCAATCGCATTAGGATCACGATCAATCGCAATCACCTCAGCACCCGCATCGAGCAAAGCGCGGGTATAGCCACCATTACCAAAAGTGCCGTCAACAATCCGCAAGCCTTTGAGATCGCCAACCTCTTTGAGATAAGCAACAACTTCATCAAGCATCACAGGAATATGCGGCAACTCACTACTCACGAAAGCTGCCCTCCAGCCCGCACATCGCGGATGCGCGAACGAACGCCGCCCATGTATTCTTCAAAAGCTTCTGGCTGCCAAAGATGGAAAGACGCGCCACGACCAGCAAACGTCACCTCACCTTTAATTTTTGCATGCTCAACAATTTCATCCGTCAAAATAATCCGGCCATCGCCGTCAATTTTAAGCGCATGATTGTCTGCATAAATATGGGTCGCCCAATCATCATATTCCGGCGAGAAGGGATCCATCTTCTCAAGCCGTGCCTCCAGCTGCGCCAAAAGGGAAGCCCCTCCGGCTATCACTGAATGCGTTTCTAATGAAAGTTGCGCGTAAATTTGATCATCCCCTGAACGCTGTAAAATTGTACGGAACTGCGGCGGCACAGACACGCGCCCCTTCCCGTCAACCTTCTTTGTAAAATTGGAAACAAACCGTTCCATTACGCACACAACACACTGTTAAAACTCAACACCCCAAAATCTGAATGAGAAATAAGACCTACGCAGCATTTCTGGGAATATATGGAATAACATGGAATTACTTGGGCG
>JBDWKL010000031.1 GCA_039973685.1 Hyphomicrobiales bacterium | reverse complement strand
GTTCTGATGTCCCGCTGTATTCATCACGGTTGAAGATATTCAAACCTTCGATTTTGTCGTTTTGGATGTACCCAGACACGAACATATCGAAATGCCCATCTCGGTTAACATCAGCGATTGCGAGCGATAGGCCAGAGGTGTTTTCGTTCATCTGTGTGTTTAACTTTTCACTGGTGAACATGCCACCGTTGTTTGTGTAAAGCCAAATACCTTCGGGGTGAGTGACAAGCATATCGGCTTGTCCGTCTTTGTTGTGATCCAAAACCGCGGTGCCAAAAGCGGTGCCATCGCCTGGTTTGTTCAAACCTGCTTGATTGGCTACAGGAACGAATTCGCCATTTTCAAATTTGAAAACACCATTTTCTTGTTGGAAGCTACCACCGATGAACAGCTCTTCAGTGCCGTCACCATCAATGTCGATCGCGGCGCTTCCGGTCATTGGTAATGATGTAGCATCTTTATGTGACTGGAAGAATGGAACCTCAACATGGTCAAATTCTGGAATGATCGTATCGCCAAGATCGACGTCATAATCAACACGGCGATCGTTCAAGGTGTATGCAGACAAAATAATGGCCATGGTCCCAACAAGTGGCACCATCACCATCGGTACATATTTCAGTTTTTTGAGCATGAATCAGCCCTCCAGATTTAGTTTTGAGGCAACGCGAAGCGATACCGAGAACATGACAAAGTAGGACACGTTCAAAGCAATAGGCATGATGTATTTACCAATCGCAGGAACTGTAAAGAAGATAATGAACGCCACGATGATCAAGAAGATCGGATTAAGGACTGCCATCGCGCGCGGATAGAACGATCTACCTGTCAAGCAAAGCCAGATGAAGATGATAGACAGCACTAGAACACCGCCGCGTACAACTTGCAGCAAGCTCTCGTATCGAAGTGTGTACAAATCAAGTTGTTCCTTGATCCCACCAGCAGCAACCAGCTCAACGGCACTGGCACGTGACCCTATCCAGACAGCTCCGACAATACAGGCATATGCCATCACAAGGCCTGCGATGCGTGCGGCAACCTCGTTGGCTGGGCGCAACATAAGATAGATGTGAAAAGCACCAACGACATAAAGCGGAGCTCCAAAAACGCCAAAGAAGTGACCTATCGTAGCGCGTTCTCGGGTGACACCTTCGAAAAAGGCAAACGGGTCTGTGTATCGCGCTAATTTATCGTAATGGAGTAAAAATTCGCCGATCCCAACCAAGATCGCCGCAGCGAGCCCGATCTGTCCTGTTATCATTATCAATCGTTTTTGTGTCATTTAGATTGTTCTTTCATCATTCGTTATTGGATCTCTAAGGGTCAGAAACGACCTGAGCAGTGAAAGCAGTTACCAGCTTAGAAAGCTATCTAGTGAGTGGCCATACAGAACTCTTTGGGGGGGAAAGCAACCTCTCGCAACCCTTTGTGATCAAACGTGCTTGGTTTTGAAGAAAGCGTTGAGGGTGATCCGATGTGGAACGGTCGTTTCCATTTTTCCCTTTTGATACCCAGTTTGGTGCTCAGTTTGATACCTTATCATATTCCTCTGAGATTTCAGATGCTCCGAAGCGAGAAAACGTTACAAAAGAAAAGACCCTTTCGTTACTTTTGTATCGACTAAAGTTGTGAGGTTGTGTGGGATGAATATTAAGGTGAGGATCACTCTGCTGAGATTTTGAACTCTAGTGACGCAACTTTGACTAAGGGCGAGGCCGTTCAATTCGTCCGCGAAAATCTAAATTGGATGCTAGAGGCTGCATTTGGCGTTTTAAACGATAGGTGCGAGCAAAGGTCCCTTCCAAACTGAATATGCATGATCGTCGCTCAACCCTGAAGGCGTGGATACACCGTGTCGTGTCAAACTGAAAAACCATTGTCCTGCTACGCGCGAATTTCTGTTATCGTGTCGTCATTTTAACGATTATGCCAGAGAGGCGACTATAGCATAACCTGACAAATATCGTATTGATTTGTGTCTTCGTGACGGCGAGGATTTTAGCACCACTGAAACCGCTACGGCATTGAATTTGAGTGAGGTTAATGTTAAGGAGAGATCGCATCGCGTAGGTGCCGCCTTGAAGACGCTTTTCAAACCCTATGTCAAAGAGCTAAAGTTATGAGCCAACTTGAATCTCGAGAAACGGCCCGACCTTTAGCAGCAATGCTATTTCGATCGCCGTTCATGATTAATTGTGAGGAATTCGAAGCATTTATTGTCGATTACCTCGATGGAAATTTGACAAAGAGCCAAAAGAGTAAGTTTAATTTACATCTGCTCTTTTGTAACGAGTGTCGCGATTACTTGCGATTATACAAAACAACGATAGAGCTCTCACAAGCGCAAGCTGATGTGCCGTACTCTCAGATGGAGATGGAAGAGATCCCAGAGCGCTTCATAAACGCTGTTTTGTCGTCTCGTGAAAATGACGAGACATAAAGCACTTACTTGCCTAAGCAATCGCATCCACATTCTTTAAGACCAACCGATCGTATACTTGAGCACTGCCCAGTTGTTGTCAGTCGATCATAATGGCCCTCCCAAGATCGGTGGTAACTGTCATTGACAGCTCCAAAATCTACATTGAATGCCGATAGGTCAATAAGGTCGTGATCGCCTTCGAAATCGTGGACGTAATCTTTGCCTGAACTAAACCGTAAGCGTTGCTTCAGCCCTTAAAGTTCCACGGTAGCAGCTGATCGACGTGCTTCTGTTTATGGCCATTG
>JBDWKL010000030.1 GCA_039973685.1 Hyphomicrobiales bacterium | reverse complement strand
ATTGGCAAATTTGACCTTTCGGTCACTGTCCAAAATAAACACAGCCTCTTGAAGGGCGTTCAATACTGCATAGGGTGTTTTTTCAATCACGGGCACTAGCTCAAAATGGATCATTTAGAACTATCTAATAGCACGTTTTCTAACGGCTTGTACCCTAGGGCAAACAGCTTCGAAATTATGGGAGAGGAGGGGACTTGAAGAATGTGGGTAAGTTCTTATCGGCCGCTGAAATTTGACGGCAACTTACCCAAAATAAGTTTTGGTATAAATAAGCATCTTAAAACAATGATGTCGTGAACGCGCCTATGCGGCGCGAACACTTGCCAAGAATTCGCGGACTGATGACTGCAGGTCTTGCATTTTGTGTTTTGCGTCTGTGGCTGTTTGTTTCACTTCGCCTACAGATTGTGTTGTTTGTCCAAGTGCTTGCGAAACCGTCGACATGTTGTTGTTTGATATTTTCGTCTTATCTGCTGCCGATGTAATGCTATGCGAAATTTCGCTTGTTGCATGGCTTTGTTGGTTCATCGCGCTTGAAATAGAAGTGGTTAGTTCGTTTACTTCATTCATGGCACCATCAATTTGAGATATGCCGTCAACCGCATCTGCCGTTAAGCCTTGAATTTCTGAGATGCGTGTTGAGATTTCCTCTGTCGCTTTTGCTGTTTGGCTTGCGAGTGATTTCACTTCTGTCGCAACCACTGAGAAACCACGGCCAGCTTCACCAGCTCGTGCAGCCTCAATCGTTGCATTGAGTGCAAGAAGATTTGTCTGCTCTGCAATGCCTTGAATAAGGCTCACAATTTCACCAATACGATTTGCACCTTGGGAAAGCGTGTCGATTTTATGAGTGGTTTGTTTTGTCGTGTCAGCTGCAATACTAATTTTCTTTGAGCTTGCTGAAATCTGCTCACCGATGTGGTTGATACTTGTGTTGAGCTGTCTTGTTGCTGATGCGGCTAATTGCACATCGCTTGCAGCTTGCTGAGATGCAATGGATGCATCATCTGCTCGGCCAGTTGTGTCATCGGCAAGGCCCGACAAAACGTCCGTTGTCGTTTCTGTTTGGATCATGCGCTCTTCTACGCTTTGCAAGAAGTCGTTTGCTTGGCTTTCAAAAGTCGCGATTGCTTTGCTCACCTGTTTTTGGCGTGCAATTTGCTCTGTTCGTTCTCGTTGTGCATGAGCTTCCAATTCTGCCTGTTTAACAACGCCATCTCTAAAGCCTGCAATTGCATTGGCAACAGCACCAATTTCATCTTTACGAGTTTGCTGTTCAAACACGATCGATGTGTCGCCTTCCGCAAGTCTCTCAGCGTTTTCAACCAAGTTTAACAACGGCTTTGAGATGTTTCTTGCAAAGATGATGGCAACAACCATGCCGATTACACTTAGAATGAAAACAACGATTAGAAGTGTTTTGATCGTCGCTGATAGCTTGCTACCCGCTGCTGCAATTTGGGTATTTGCATCATGTGAGACCAACTTGTTGATGGCTTCAATCTTGGTTGCCATTGCGTTGCGATAACGATCAATTTTCTCCCGAGTGGGAATAAGGTCAGACTGTGATAAGCCTAAAATAACTGATGTGTCTTTGCGCCAGTTTTCATACTGTTTTTGCAAAGCATCGCTTTCATTTCGCACTTCGTTTGATAAAGCGAATTCATGCAATTTTACAATGTTCTGGCCCAATGAAGTTGAGATGCCTGTAAACTCTTTATCAATGACATCATGAGCAATGAGTGTGGTCATTGCTAAAACACGGTCACTTAGTGCCTTTGCGCGACTAAAATCATCTGAGATTTTAGTTGTGAGCGCAATGCCAGACAAAGATTTTTCAATCTTGTTAGAAACCGTGGAATGCCCAGATAGAGCGCTCCACCCTATAAGGCCAGCAACCAAGAGCCCAATCAAAATCGAGCAAAGAATTGGGAGAATTATTTTTGTACGTACAGACATAACAAGGTCTCTTAATTCGGTAGGATTGGGACAGGCGTTTCTTGCTTGTCAGCGGTCAGGGTTCTCATAAATTCAATAACGTCTTTTTGTTCGGTTGCCGAAATCGACAGCTTAAACATTTTTGCTGAAAGAGAGCCGCGGTTAATTCCGCCTGAAACATAGTGAGCCATCACTTCTTCCAAATTATCTAAGCTACCATTATGCATGAATGGCGCTCTGTAAGTTGTGTTTCGCAGGCCAGGTGTCTTAAAGGCGTGCTTTGCCTTTTGATTGTTCGGTTCGAATTCACCACGCCCGATATCTTCTGTGTCGAGCCCGATATCATGGAACTTATTATCGGTAAAATTCCATCCAGAATGGCAGTCAGCACATTTTGCTTTTCCGTTAAACAGGCCAAACCCGCGTTTAGCAGATTCACTAATGGCGCTTTCGTCACCTTCAACCCAGCGATCGAAAGGAGACCAGCCTGAGACAACCGTGCGTTGATAGGTCGCGAGAGCTGTCAAAATTGTTTCTTCGCTCACGCCTTTGTTCGGAAATAGATGATCAAACCATTGGTCATAGTCTGAGATGCCGCTCAATGTTTTGACAACATCTTCAAATTTCGCGTTCATTTCAACAGGAGCAGTAATTGGTCCGGCGGCTTGCGCTTCTAATGTGTCCGCGCGGCCATCCCAGAAATAAGGTTTCACCCAAGCCATATTCAAAATTGTCGGTGCTTGTCGCGCCAGCGGCACGTTGGCTGCACCGACTGCCGTCTTAACTGGCACTTCATAACCAAAAGAAGGATTATGACAGCTAGAACAATTTATATTCTTGGCGCCTGATAGCCTTGGATCGAAAAATAGCATCTTTCCCAAAGTCGCGAGCTGTGGCGAATAAGGGGTGACGCCTTCAAATGGTATGGAGAGTGGGCGCTTGTATTTTTCTTTTAAGGAATCTTGATCTGCGGCAAATGTGCTAACGCCGGTCAAGGTTATTAGGGCACTGGTGAGTGCCAAGATGGTTTTTTTGGGTCGCAAGATAATTTCCACCATTAACAGATTGTCTGTTTATCGTTTTGCACACAAACAAATTACCGAAAAATTAATGATAAAATACCGTACGAAATTCAGCCTTTTAGGCCTATTTTCATTTAATAGATGAACCTAAAAATTATAGGATTTTATGTCCTGATTTAAGTATAATTTGCGTATTTTATAGGATAAAAATACGTAATTTAATTGATTTTTTTGAATGTATTGTTTTTTAATAAACCAAAAGTGAGCTAACAAATTTTTGTGATCAAGGTGATGTTACGCCCTAGAAAATCATTTATTCTGTCGGGCAGCACCTTCATTTCCATTATTTTTCTCTACTTAAAACCCTAATTTTCGTTTTTCAGCGATTTTCTCACGCTCGCGAAAATCCAATGCCTCGCGGGTTGAGATCAGCACATAATCGATATGGGTGCCTGACGCTTTGACCGCCTCTTCAGCATTTCCTGAACACACGGCTTCGCCAATTGCCTTATGTTGGCGCAGTAAAATATCTGACACTTCAGAGATATTCAAAATCTCGTGGCGATTGAAAAACACACCGCTGCGGTTCAGCTCATAAAGCGAATCCATCATGTGAATAAGAATGCGATTGTGGCTGGCATTGACGATGGCGTTATGGAAGTTCGCATCGAGTTCTGCGCCACGTTGGTGATTGGCTTCGTTGTGAGCAATCTCCATTTCTTCCATGATGTTCGTAATGAGATTTCTATCGGCAGCCGTGCCTCGGGTTGCGGCTAGCCGTGCTGCAAAGCCTTCTTGCTCGCGGCGATATTCAAGCTGGTCATAGATTGCGGATGGGTGGCGGCGATAGAGGTCAATGAGGGCAGGTGACATAACGGCGGCGCCAAGCTGCGCGATATAAGCGCCATCTCCGACCGCAATTTTGATCAATTCGCGTTCTTCTAAAACTTGCAAGGCTTCGCGCACTTTCGGACGGGAAACGGCAAACTGCTCTGCCATCTCACGTTCACCTGGTAATTTTGAGCCTTCCTTCAAAATTCCATTCAAGATGTAGGTTTCGATTTGTTGAACCACCGAGCTTGATATGGATTTATGCTCAACCGGATTGAACAGGTCTGCTGGAACTTTTAGGGTTTTTCCGCTCGGCATCTGGTTATTACCCGTTTCAATTCAAATCTTTAACGCGAAAGCTTAGTGACCAGTGTTGTCACATTCAACAATAATTTTGACTGGTCCGGACGAAGGTCATCGTATAACGGCCTGCGGTGGCTTACAGAAATTGAGGCCATATGCGTTTGAAGGGAGAACGGGAGCGGTTGTTTCGCTAAACTAATTCAAGCTTTCAATGTCGTCGTTTTCTAACCACTGCCTTACAGTCTCAAATTTGCTTGCAAGGTGCTGTCGCAATATTTTGCCTAGCGCATCACCTTGACGCTTTTGAAGGGCTTTTAAAATTTGCTCATGTTCTTCAACAGCACTTGCCCAGCGCTCGTCTGTCATGTTGGCGAGATAGCGGGCGCGTCTAACGCGGGCGGCGAGCGACTTATACATGGTGGTTAGTTCAGAGTTTCGCGCCGCTGACAAAATGGCTTCGTGGATTGCCTGATTGGACTGGAAATATTGAGTAAGGTCGCGCGCTTCATAATGCTCGATCATTTGGTCGTGTATGGCACGAATTGCTGCGATTTCATCGTCGGTAATGCGCTCACAAGCAAGCTCACCTGATAAGGCTTCCAACGCGCCCATAACAGGGAAGACTTCTTGCAGGTCTTCAATGGTGATTTTGCTTACCCATGCCCCTCGGTTAGGTTCCAACCACACAAGTCCATCGACCGCCAAAACCTTCAAGGCTTCGCGCATCGGTGTTCGTGATACGTGGTAGCGTTCACATAATTCTCGTTCAGGAATTTTGGTGCCGGGCTGCAAGGAGCCATCAACGATGAGTGCGCGAAGACGGTCAAGCAGTTCAATGTGAAGAGACGGACGGGCAAGGGGTTCAGATAGGTTCATGATTGGTTTTTACTCCGGGTCTTTCTTCAAGGCCAGTTCTAGGGCGCGGGCGACATGAATGGCGCTGCGTTTTGTTCCGTCGGTGATTTGATGTCGGCATGACGTGCCATCGGCTACAATCAAAGTGGTAGCGTCTGCTGCACGAACAGCGGGTAGTAGACTCAATTCAGCCATTTGTGAAGAGACTTCTTGCGTGTCTTTCTTATATCCAAACGAGCCCGCCATCCCACAGCAACTCGTCTTGATGGTTTCCACTTTACAATCAGGGATAAGGGCCAAGGTTTTTTCAAGGTCAGACATCATGCCAAATGCCTTTTGGTGACAGTGGCCGTGTAAGAGTATTTTTTCTACTGGCGGCTTGAGGTCAAGCTTTATGGTGTTCTGGTCTATTTGTTTGGCGATGTATTCTTCTAGCATGACTGCGTGTTTTGAAACTTCTTTGGCGTCATCTCCAGACAGAAGTGCGGGTATCTCATCGCGCAAGGTTAGGAGGCAACTGGGTTCAAGGCCGATGATGGGTGTGCCGCTTTTGGCGTAGGGTAACAATGCTTCAATAAGGCGTTTGGCTTCTTGCTTTGCTTCGTCGATAAGGCCGACAGAAAGGAAGGTGCGGCCACAGCATAAAGGCCTTGTGCCGTCCTTGGGTTTTGCAATAGTGACCGAGCGTCCAGCAGCTTTTAAAACGGTCAAAGTTGCGCGTAGGTTTTCGGGTTCAAAGTAACGATTGAAGCTATCAGCGAAAAGCACCACTGATGCATCGTCGTTGCTGGTTGCCTCATCATCTTTAAACGGTACTGAACTCCAAACGGGCAGTTCCTTTTTTGCTGTGAAGCCCGTCGGTCCCTCAAGGAGCTTTGCAAGGAAAGGGACTTTGTTGCGCGCGTTGGCAAACCACGGGAATTTCGAAAGGGCGGGCGCATAGCGGGGTAGGTAGCCGACCAACTTGTCGTGCAGGGATAGCCCGTTCTTTTTCGCGCGGGCAGCGAGCACCTCAATTTTCATGGCGGCCATATCAACACCCGTTGGACATTCACGTTTGCAGCCTTTGCAAGAAACGCAAAGCTTCATGGCATCCATCATATCGTCTGAGGTGAGGGCGTCTTCTCCCAACTGTCCTGAGATGGCAAGCCGTAAGGTGTTGGCCCTGCCGCGTGTCACATCGCGCTCATTGCGGGTTACTCTGTAGGACGGGCACATGGTGCCGCCGTCTAATTTGCGGCAGGCTCCATTGTTGTTGCACATTTCAACGGCACCTTGAAAACCACCCGCAGCACCTGACCAGTCAGTCCAATCGAGAACAGTGTCGAAATCTTTCACCGCATAATCTGGCCCGTAGCGGAAGAGAGAGCGATCATCCATCTTTGGCGAGGCGACAATCTTGCCGGGGTTGAAAACGCCCTGAGGGTCGAACGTTTCTTTCACCGTTTCAAACGCACCAACAATTTGGTCGCCGAACATGTCTGCGTGGAATTCAGAACGCAGCAGGCCGTCGCCATGTTCGCCCGAATGAGAGCCTTTGTATTTTCGCACGAGTTCAAACGCTTGCTCCGCAATGGAGCGCATGGTTTTTACGTCGTTTTCTTGTCGTAGATTGAGAACAGGCCGCACATGGAGGCAGCCGACGGAAGCATGGGCGTACCATGTGCCTTTGGTGCCATGCTTTTCGAAAATCTCGGTTAGTCCTGCTGTGTACTCGGCTAGGTCGGGCAGCTCCACCGCGCAATCTTCCACGAAGGAGACGGGTTTACCTTCGCTTTTCATGGACATCATGATGTTGAGCCCAGACTTGCGCATTTCTGAAATGGCGTTTTGGGACGTGTCTTCTGATAGAGGCACTACACCGCCCCATTGTTTGTTATTTCCCTGCCACGAGAAACCCAAATCTCCCATTGCTTCTTCAAGCATGGAGAGCTTCTTGAGATTTTCGTCTGCCGTTTCTTCAGCAAATTCTACCACCAATAGGGCGTCTGGTTGTCCGCGCACATAGGCTTCTATGGTTGGTCGGAAAATATCGATGTTGCGGGCAAGCGCAATCATGGTTGAATCGATGAGCTCAACACCCAATACGCCTAACTTCACCAAATGCTGGGTCGCGTCCATCGCTTGATAAAAAGTCGGGAAGTGGCAAAGCCCCATCACTTTGTTGGTCACAAGCTTAGAGAGTTTTAACTCGATTGCAGTTGAGTAACCGAGTGTTCCTTCACTACCCACAAGTAAGTGAGCCAAGTTATTTGGTGCAGCATCCGGCGTTAGGGCGTCGATGTTGTAACCACCAACACGGCGCATGACATTTGGAAAACGGGCCTTTATTTCAGCGGCGTGTTCATCGCCAAGGGCTAGGAGCTTTTGGGTAAATGGTTGGTCCACATTTGACCCAGTGCTTAATTCCCCAAAGTGTTTCTTTTTACCATTAGCAAGGATGGCATCTACGGCAATTACATTGTCGCGCATGATGCCGTAGCGAATGGAGCGCCCGCCGCAAGAATTGTTACCGACCATGCCGCCAATCGTTGCGCGGGATGCTGTTGAAACATCGACAGGAAACCATAGGCCGTGGGGCTTTAGAATGCGGTTGAGCTCATCTAACACGATACCTGGTTCGACGATGCATCGCTGGTTTTCAACATCCAGTTCTAAAACGCGGTTCATGAATTTGGTGTTGTCGAGCACCAGTGAGTTGTTGACCGTTTGTCCGCATTGCGATGTCCCACCCCCGCGCGGCAAAATAGAAATGCCTTCTTCGCGGCTCATAGAAATGCAGGCTTCAATGTCATCAACGTGCTTGGGAACGACCACGGCCGTGGGCATCATTTGATAGAACGATGCGTCCGTTGCATATCGCCCACGCGCAAACTTATCGAATAAGATTTCACCCTCAATTCGCTTTGTCAGCTTATTTTCAAATGCAGGTCTGGCGACAGTCACCATTCTATTTTCTCGTCTTTTCGCTTGACGTAATTATGAATTCAAAATTAAATATGCAAAATGAGCTAACAGGATGCAACTCATTTTTGATGCGTCAAATGGGGCGAAAGCCCTCGTTTTAGGATTTATAGATGAGACAAGCAGGTCGCCATTTTCTTCAAATTCCCGGCCCAAGCGCTGTGCCGGATCGTATTTTGCGGGCAATTTCTTCACAGACTATCGACCATCGTGGTCCTGATTTTGCGGAGGTTGGTGGTAAGGCGCTCGAGGGTATCAAAACGATCTTCAAGACGAAGAGCAATGTATTCATCTACCCAGCCTCAGGGACGGGTGCATGGGAAGCAGCTCTTGTGAATGTGCTCTCTCCCGGTGATCGCGTGTTGATGTTTGAGACAGGGCACTTCGCAACGCTTTGGCAGAGTTTAGCAAAGCGCATTGGCATTGAGCCTGAATTCATTGAGGGCGATTGGCGCGGCGGTGCGGATCCTGATCAGATTGAAGCTCATCTCGCCGAAGACACGGGCCATGCAATTAAAGCGGTTTGCGTCGTGCACAATGAAACATCAACCGGCTCAGTCTCTCCCATTGAGGCGGTTCGCAAAGCGATGGACAAAGCGAACCATCCAGCTTTGTTGATGGTGGATACAATCTCTGGCCTTGCATCGATTGATTATCAGCACGATGCATGGGGCGTTGATGTCACGGTTTCAGGTTCGCAAAAAGGTTTGATGCTGCCGCCCGGTCTTTCTTTTAATGCGGCAAGTGAAAAAGCGCTTGCTGCTAATAAGAACGCGACGTTGCAGCGCAGTTATTGGGATTGGGCTGATATGATTGGCCCGAATGAAAAAGGTTATTTCCCCTATACGCCTGCGACCAACCTTTTGTACGGCCTCAATGAAGCAATCGACATGTTGCATGAAGAGGGGCTGGACAATGTGTTCGCCCGTCATGCTCGTCATGGTGTTGCAGCTCGTGCTGCTGTGCGGGCTTGGGGGCTGGAAGTCCTCTGTTCTCAACAGGGTCAAGAAAGCGGCGTGCTCACGGCTGTGATGATGCCAGAAGGGCATAGCGCTGATGGCTTCCGCGCAACGACGCTTAAGCACTACGATATTTCACTCGGCAATGGACTTTCTAAAATTGCCGACAAAGTTTTCCGCATTGGGCACCTAGGTGACTTCAACGATTTGATGTTGATGGCGACGCTATCAGGCGTGGAGATGGGGCTTGCAAAAGCTGGTGTCCCGCATGAGAGCGGCGGGGTGATGGCGGCAATGGATCATTTGAAGAATTCTGAGATCACATAAAGATCGCAGTTTGGGAGACGATAAGAAGACAAGAAATTTTTAAAACCGGAGGAGACTACGATGGGAATTAGATCAAAATTTTTATGCACCGCCGCCATGGTATTAATGGCGACGCAGGCAAGTGCTGAAGGACTAAAACTAAAATTTGGCCATGTAGGAAAACCAGGGTCACTGTTTGAAGCAAGCGTCAACGAGTTTGCAAAATGTTCAAATGTTGAGCTGGCTGGCAAAGCGGAAGTTCAAACTTTCGGCTCGTCACAACTTGGCAAAGACAAAGAGCTGCTCCAAAAATTAAAGCTCGGTCAGATCACATTCTCTCTGCCATCTTCTGTCATGTCATCTGTTGCTGATGAGTTTGGCGTGTTTGAAATGCCTTACATCATTAAAGATCGTGAGCATATGAAGCGCGTGCAAACAGAACTTGGCGATACGTTCCAAAAAGCTGCCCAGTCGAAAGGCTACCGCATTCTTGGCTATTTCGAAAACGGCTTTAGACACATCACCAACAACACCCGCGCGATCACTACACCAGAAGACTTGGCTGGCGTGAAACTGCGTACACCAAAAGGCGCATGGCGCGTGAAGATGTTCAAGCTCTATGGCGCGAACCCGACACCAATGGCGTTCTCCGAAGTGTTTACAGCGCTTCAGACTGGTGTGATTGATGGACAAGAAAATCCGTATGCACAAATTGCATCGGCGAAGTTCCAAGAAGTTCAAAAATACCTCTCAATTACAGGCCATGTTTACACACCTGCTTATGTTCTTGTGTCTGAGAAAAACTACGTAAAGCTTCCAGTCGACGTTCAAGCTGGTTTGGAAAAATGCGCAAGCGATAGCCAGAAGTTTGTCTATGAAACAGCGGCCCGTTTGGAGACTGAATTGCTTGACGTGATCAAAGCAGCAGGCGTTGCCGTGAACAATGCAGATAATGCAGCGTTTATCAAAGCATCCAAGCCGATCTATGATGAGTTTTCATCTTCTGTTGATGGCGGCAAAGAACTGATTGATAAGGTGCAAGGCCTCGCATCAGGTTCTTAAACTTTAACGTTTTGGCTCGGTGGTGTTTGACCCCCGAGCCATTTTTTCTCTCATTCAAAACCGAGTGTTAGCGCACGTCATGTCGCGCTCCACAGGAACATAATGCGCCATGTTATCGTCTTTCAGCCGAGCCCTTGAAAAACTCTTAGAATGGATTGTCATCACCTTGATGGTTGCGTTGACGACGATTGTTATCGTCGCAGTGCTCTTTCGAATTTTTGGAAATTCCCTGTCTTGGTATGACGAAGTTGCCGCCATCTTCTTGTCATGGGTGACGTATTTTGGCGCAGGTCTAGCCGCCTTGAAGCGGCGTCATATTGGCTTTGATAGTGTGTTGCTTTCAATCCCTATGCCCGCGCGGATGGGCGCTGTGATTTTGGCGGAGTTTGTTGTCATCGGCTTCTTCGTGGTGCTGGCACAAACAGGCTTAGAGGTGCTGCAGGTGCTTGAGGGCGAATATCTTGTTTCGCTCACATGGGTTCCCATTCAGCTTACTCAATCGATCATCCCGATGGGGGCGATCCTGTTTGTTGTGTGTGAATTGCTGAGCTTGCCTGATTACTGGAAGACCACGGCTGCGGGTATCTCTTTGGAACATGCAGAGATCGAAGAGGAAGTCGAAACCGAGCTTAAGAATGCAGCAGCGCTTGAGCATGAAAAGTCACTTCAAGACAAGGCGCGATAGATCATGCTGGTATTTCTAATTTTCTTATCCCTCGTCATCATGGTCTGCATCAATGTGCCAATTGCCGTGGCGCTAGCGGTTTCTGCCGTCTTGGGACTTTTGGCTTTTGAGGGGCCATCCAGTGTCGTCTCCGTGGCGCTTGATATGTATGATGGCTCCACAAAATTCTCCCTGATCGCCATTCCCATGTTTGTTCTGGCTGGCGCGATTATGAATGCGGGTGGGGTGACGGATCGTCTGATTAATTTCGTCTCTGCCATCATCGGCTTCGTGCGTGGTGGGCTTGCGATGGTCAACATCGGTGTGTCGTTGTTCTTTGCTGAAATTTCAGGCTCTGCCGTTGCAGATGTGGCGGCGATGGGCTCGATCTTAATTCCGCAAATGAAAAAGCGCGGCTATAGCGCTCCCTTGTCTGCGGCGGTTACATCGTCTTCTGCTTCGCTTGCAATAATCATCCCGCCGTCAATCCCGATGATCCTCTATGCAACGTCGGCTAACACATCGGTTGAGCAATTGTTTGTCGCAGGTATCGTGCCAGGGTTGCTTGGTGCATTCGGCCTGATGGCAGTCGCTTACGGATTTGCTCGCCGTTATAATTTGCCCGTTGAAGAAGCTTTTAACTGGCGACGCCTCGGTGCGACCTTCTTGGATGCCTTGCCAGCCTTTACACTGCCTGTGATTATTCTTGGCGGTATCTTTGGTGGTTTT
The DNA here is from genome assembly GCA_039973685.1 of Hyphomicrobiales bacterium. NCBI lineage: Bacteria > Pseudomonadati > Pseudomonadota > Alphaproteobacteria > Hyphomicrobiales > Hyphomicrobiales bacterium. Next base: position 28,451 of record JBDWKL010000030.1, on the reverse strand, counting down.
GTCACAGCAACAGAGGCGGCGGGCCTTGCGGTTATTGCTGCTTGTTTGGTTGGGCTTTGGTACAATCAAATGAACTTTTCCCACTTGAAACGCGCCATGCTGGATGGTGGTATGCAAACCGCTGTTGTGATGTTGTTGGTTGCGGCTTCCGTTGTTATGGGTGGTTTCTTGACCCGTGCCCAAGTGCCACAGGAACTGGCAGCTAACATCATTGAGATCACCAGTAATAAGTGGCTCATCCTTTTAATCTTGAATTTCATGTTCTTGATTATCGGCTTCTTCCTGCACTCAGCCGCAGCCATCATCTTGGTGGTGCCAATTGTCATCCCACTTATTCAAGCAGCAGGCATTGACCCGATCCATTTCGGCCTTGTCGTCACGTTGAACCTTGCCATCGGCCAGCAAACACCGCCTGTAGCGAGTGTGTTGATCACATCCTGTGCTGTTGCTCGGGCGAATATCTGGGAAGTGTCAAAGGTGAATGTCTACTTTGTTGCCGTCCTTTTTGCCGTCTTGATGTTGTGTACTTACGTGCCAAGTGTTCCACTGTTCTTAGTTGAATATTTCTATCGCTAAACTGAGGAGGCACGCGTGTCTGAAATTTTAATTGAGACCCATGATGCCACTTTGCATATCACGCTCAACCGACCGGAAGCCCGCAATGCGCTGACCTTTGGTATGTACGAAGAGATTGGACGTGCTTGTGGTGAGATAGAGCTAGGCGGCGCCATCAAAGCTGTCATCATATCGGGGGCAGGTGACAAGGCTTTTGCAGCTGGCACTGACATGACGCAGTTTCGGGAGTTCACGACACCGCAGCATGCCATCGACTATGAACAGACCATGGACCGGATACTGCAAACTGTTGAGCAATGCCCCGTGCCAACCATTGCAGCGATCACAGGCGCTTGTACGGGCGGCGGGGCGGCAATTGCTGCGGCGTGTGATCTGCGGGTTTGCGATAAGCGCCTGAAGTTCGGATTTCCCATCGCCCGCACCTTGGGGAACTGCCTCTCAGTTGGAAACCTCAACCGTATCTCGGCGCTGATTGGAACAGGACGCACGCGTGAATTGATTTTTACAGCCAGACTGGTTGAAGCAGAAGAGGCAGTACACCTCGGTCTTGTAAGCGACGTGCTGGATGATGCTGATGCCTGTCGCGCTCGTGCCGATGAACTGGCCGCTCTCATGGCAAGCCACGCCCCACGCACTTTACGCGCCACGAAAGAAGCGCTGCGCCGTTTGCGGGTTGATGGTCCGAAGGCAGAGGGCACAGACCTCGTGGTTGATTGTTATATGAGCGATGATTTTAAAGAGGGTATGGAGGCCTTCCTCGGTAAGCGAAAACCGCAATGGAAAGGTAAGTAGCATGGGCGGTCCGCTTTCTGGATGTCGGGTGATTGAACTTTCCCATATCATGGCGGGCCCTGCATGTGGCCTGATGCTGGCAGACATGGGGGCCGATGTTATCAAGGTGGAAAAGGCCACGGGTGATGATACGCGTCGCTCTGTCCCGCCAGACATTAAGGGCGAGAGTGCTGCCTATATGATGATGAACCGCAACAAGCGGGGGATTGTGCTTGATCTGAAATCGGAGGGTGGCAAGCAAGTTCTGCATCGCTTGATCAAAGATGCGGATGTTGTCTTAGAAAACTATCGCAAAGGCACAATGGAAAAGCTTGGCCTAGGCTATGATGAGCTGAAAAAAGAAAATCCCGGGCTGATCTACGCAGAAATTTCAGGCTTTGGCCGCACTGGCCCATATGCGGAACGAGGCGGCTTTGATCTCATCGCCCAAGGCATGTCTGGCTTAATGTCCATTACGGGCGAGGGGGCTGGCCGTCAGCCGGTAAAAGTTGGGGCACCTGTGTCTGATATCACCGCAGGTATTTTGGCTGCGATGGGTGTTTGTGCTGCCTATGCTCATAAGCTTAAAACAGGCGAGGGGCAAAAGGTCGATACTTCGTTGTTTGAGGCGGCAATCACTCACACCTATTGGCAATCTGCCATTGCTTTCGCAACGCAAGAAGCACCAGAACCGATGGGCTCTGCGCACCCGCTCAACGCACCTTATCAAGCGTTTCAAACCTCAAATGGCTGGATCAATATTGGGGCGGCAAACCAAAGTAATTGGGAGAAGCTTGCAACGTTGATAGATGCGCCGCACTTGCTTGATGATCCACGCTTCGTGACCAATGCAAAGCGTATGGAAAATCGATTGGTGCTTGAGACTGAATTGAATGGGATCATCTGTAGGCGCTCAACTGAAGACTGGCTTTTAATCTTTGAAGAGGGTGGTTTGCCGTCGGGGCCAGTACTCTCCATCCTTGATATGCATAACGACCCACAGACAAAGGCGCGTGATATGGTGCCGGAAGTTGAACACCCGATTGCTGGCACGGTTCAAACCCTCGGCCTGCCTGTGAAGTTTTCAAACACACCGGGCGGGGTCAATTCTGCTGCACCCCTCTTAGGCCAACATACGCTCGAGGTTCTACTTGAAGCAGGCTACGATGAAGAAGAAGCAACGCACCTGATTGGCTCAGGGGCGGTGATGCAATTTGAGATGTGAGATGAAAGACGGGGACACAAAATGCTTGTGACGATTGACCAAGCCGAAGCATTGATTGCAGCAGCGCGCAAATACGCAAAACAGCAAAACATGAAGCCGCTAACGATTGCCGTTCTTGATGCAGGGGGCCATTTGCAAGCTTTAATCAGGGAAGACGGAACCAGCAATTTGCGTCCAGAAATTGCTCAGGGAAAAGCGCGTGGGGCAATTTCAATGGGGCTTGGCTCACGGGCGTTATACAATCGCGCGCAAGAACAGCCTTATTTCATTCAAGCAATGAATGGCTTGTCCGGCGGATCATTGGTTCCTGTCCCCGGTGGTGTCTTGATCAAGCAAGATGGTGCAATCATTGGTGCGATGGGTATTACAGGGGATAGCTCAGATAACGATGAAGCCTGCGCTATTTTTGCGATCGAACAGAACGGTTTTGTGGCGGATGCGGGCTAAGTTGCCTGTCGTTTTGATTGTGAAAGATGTTGCTTAAATCGTTCTTTCACACCGTTTTACATCACAAAACAGCAGGATCTCCAGGGCGTACCATGCCAACAATAGGCTGCGTTTCTCGTTTTTTTGCCATTTTAGCAAGGGCTGCTCGGCCCATATAAACAGCTTCACCTTTTCTGCCTCTTAAACCAGGAAGAGAAAAGACATCGAGACCGGACAGAGGTACGAATGGATTGCACCGAAGTGAGCCATAGATCGCTAGCCGCGTCGACGGTCGGGTGCTTTCACAACGCGCGTGAAACCCATGAGTATCTGCTATTACTAGAGAGTTCGCTGGTACTGGAAGCGGTTCAATTCCATCGTATCCCATCGCTTTGATATCGCTTTCGCTGGCTCGAAAAGAGCCTAGTGCATGGTGCCCGTTTTCATGTTTGGCTGCGATGAGGCTTTGTTCTTGTTCCCATTCAAGACGACCTTTTGTCATTCTGTGTGAACCGGGAACATAACCAAAGGGTCCATCGGCCATTTCTACATCGCGCAGAAAGAACCAGCCTTTGGCCGTTGCATGGAATGTGTCTGAATGGAACATAGTCTGCGGGTCAGTATCGCCTAATTCAGGGTCGGTTATGACTGTATGCAGGTTCACTAGGGATTCATGGTTGAAACTGGCGGTATATCTTAAAAGCCCTTGAAAAAGATCGCCGTTGACGAAGTTATTCAAGTTCGACAGGGAAGCCAAGAGTGATGGGGGCAGCGGAATAAGGCGGGTAACGGTGCCACCTTGGCGCATTTCGCGAGCGAGGAATTCGGTATTTTCTACTTCCTCTGAGAGCTTTGCAAAGACATCATCAGGCAGAACGTTTTTGATAATGATGTAGCCGTCGCGATTTATGATCTGGGCTTGTTCATCTGAGATGAGCCGCGCCAACCCTGTTTGCCGCCGAATGGATAATTTCTCAGCGAGGCTCACGCGCTTTACGTGCAAACCCATTCGGTTTAATCGAGGGCTGCCTAAAATCGGGTTGCTTTTGAAGGATTTAATGGCGGTTCCCACAGCGACCGCATGTATGGGTAACATCGCTATATTTTTAAGATCACTTATCAATGACGCCATGTCTAACTACCCGATATCCATACAAATATTTATTCTGATTTTCAGTCATAAAATATATATTGAATTTTGTCGAGATCGTGAATTTTCTGATCAATAGCTTGTGAGTTTCACTATTTACGCCAAATGTATTCTGCGGCATGGGGAATGCCACCTGCATACTTCTAACAAGATCAACCCAACGAAACTGGATGCGGAACTAAAAGCGCGCGCGTGCAAAAATTACGGGTCGATATTAGCGCTAGTTGCTGCTGGTTGAGTGCTGTCGAAGTTTCTAACGATCAGCAGAGCGCAGCATGAGATGGCAATGCCAACAACGTTCGCTACAAAATCGAGCGCATCTGCTTCGCGGCCAAACAACGGCTGCAGAAATTCAATGGCAATACCAAAGCTGAGGAGGGCGATTACTGCTACAAAACTGCTGGTTGCCGTCTTGCGGCCATATAAGGCCACAAAACCCAGCGCCGCATAGGCTATTACGTGTTTGAATTTATCGATCGATATCATGTCACCCATATTCGTTAGTGGGTTACTGAATGACAAAATGAGCACGATTGACGATAACGCTAATATTGTGAAAATTTCGAAGCGAGCGATAGGCGGTGTCTTGGTCGTTTCTTGTTTCTTTGTTGCTTGCTCTGCTTGAGTAATTGTTTGGCAAAGCACTGGGTAGAAGAAGCCGAAGCCAAGAAGCCCAAACCCAATCCAGAAAATGGTGTTTGCGGCATCGTTGTAGGCGCTTGATGCCGCGCTCAAATCGACCATAATTCTGATAATGTAAGCCACATGGCCATCCACTTTCACCATATGATACACCTCGCCAAAAGCCTCTGGTTGGTAAGGAAGTGGTGTGTCTTTGACGAATGTTACGTCTTGTCGACCGTTGATCAATTGAGAAAGGAGCTCACGATTTACAGGTAACTGATATTTTAGATGGCTACCAATAGTCCTTGGTGAATGCTTCTTTATATCGAAGAATACATGGTTTCCTATGTCTTCTTTGAAAGCTTTAAAATCTCGCTGCTTCAAACCTGTAAACGCTGCTCGCTTATATCCATAGGATTTGTGGAACACTTTTGCTTGTTTTTGATTATCCTTTGTCTCGTAAGACCCAAGGCTAATTGCGCACATGCAATCAGAATTGATGAAATCAATTTGATGGATTCTTTCGGCTGCAAGAACATCCGCTGCAAGATGTTCGACCCGCTTCATTTTGATTGAATGATCTAAATCACGAAAAAAAACATCGTCCTTGTTCAAGAGACCAAGATCGGGAATGCGGCGCCCCATCAGTTGAGCTATGGAGAGGCCTGTGTTTTCTGCATTTGCTTTTAAAGCGAGCTTTATCACGTGTGGTGCCGTATATTGAAACGCAACAACAATAAGAAAGACCAAAATCAGTCCAATCACGTTCAAATTGTTTCTTTTAAGCATTGCGGACGCCCCCAATAGTAAATAATCCCGTATTTCATCCAAAATTGGACGGATTAAATATAAAAATAGCCTCAGTAAGCTTTATCTTACGCTGGATTCAATAATTTTTATTCTGAAAACAATTTATGTTTTTATTCCTCCCGTTATGCATAAGTTAACTTATGAGGCAGGGATTCAAGTCAGTAATTTTATTGAGGCTTTACCTGTTGAGGCTGGTTTATGCTGATTAGACGGGTTCTTGTCTCTTCGGTTTTCGAAGTCACGCCGTCATATGAAGCGCCATAAACTCGGGTGGGGTGCGCACTTAGCAACATCACTCAACAACGCTAGTGCAATAATTTTTCCACGCTCTTCAATATTTCTTGGACAGAAAGTTTTTGCGGCGGTTTGTTGCAGAAGGCCCGCGCGTCTTCCGCTGCATCCATGCGCTGCTTGACAATTTCTGCGAGTTCTTCTGATAGTTCTGGGCGATTACTTATAATTGTGCGGAAGCAATCTAGGTCGACCCGAATAAGGGACACATCGGTTATTGCGGTAAATTCTAAAAACGATGGGTTATCGGTTATCATTGAGGCAATGCCAAAATACTGCCCCGGCTTGAGCCGATCAACCGTTTTTGAAACGCCTTTGTTGGTTTGGATGCTCGATTCAATGATGCCAGTGGAGAGAATGTCGAATGAAGTTGCTGTATCACCTTCCGGCAAAATGACAGTGCCTGCTTCAAATGAATGGTGTTGGCTCATGCTCGCCATTTGCTCGACTTCACGATCGGTTAGAATGTTTGCCACATCCAACCCTTTGAGGGCGAGCAGGACAGAGGGAAGCTCAATATTCATGGTTTCAGCACGGCGCGAATGAATTTCATACGTGTCAGGCGCTACCTGAATACCTGCTTGTTTTAGGCCATAATGAATTTCACGGAAAAGCTCTTCTCGCCCAGCAAACATAGTGAGGAAATCTTTGTAGTGAACCCAAACCATGTATGTGTAGGGGATGGTGGTCGCATCTTTCAGGCGCACAACGGGAAGAGGGCTCTTCATAACCTTGCTACAACGTAGTGCTGCTTCAAGCAGTAAAGCTTTAGCAAATCGTGGGTCCACATCGGCTGATATTTTTATCTCGTACCATGGGGAAAATGAATGACCCGCCCCGTGCAAATTCTTGATGCTTTGTTGAGCCAATTCGCTATTGGGAACAATCATTGTTGCATTATCCCATGCGCGAATGCGTGTGGCTCGCCAATTGATGTCGATGATTTTGCCTTGTGTTCCATCGCTAAGTTCAACCCAATCACCAACCCTGAAGGGATGCTCTATGCTAAGGGCAATGCCTGAAAATAGATCGCCTAACGTGCGTTGCATTGCAAAGGCAATCAAGGCCGCTGCGGCACCTGTTGAAACATAAAGGCCCGTTATCGAAACATCACGCATGTTCAAAAAAATCATCAAGCCAATGAAGAGCGCGCTGATATAGAGGAGGCCGCGTTCTAAGCCAGGTAGATAGTTCGAAATATCATCACGTTTAGATTTTGAGAGAATGAAAATTTCGATGAAGCGAGCCACGCACCAGCTGAGTGCCAGTATCGCCATTAAATGCACAACGAACTGCAGTTGCGTTTCAACCAGCGAAAATTGAGTGCTTTGTAGGCTGAAGTATAGCAAGCCGCCGATGCTTAAGATGGCTGCTGGAAATAAAACCAAATCAACCGTTGCAACGATAGATTGATGCTTTTGGCTCGTCGCTTCGTAAAAAAAGTATCTGGTTATTGCAATCCAAACCAATAAAACCAGCACGATTGCCAATGAAAACCAAACATGATCCTGTACTATTCGATCAATAGCGCTCAAGAATTCCATTTCTAAAACCATCTAGCTGCCACAGCTAGCCCGTGTAAGTCCTCAGTCTATACACTTAGAACAAGATGTTCGTTGTTTGGCAATGTAAATACTTGAAATGCGAAGTGGCCAAACAGAGCGTTTCGAAAATTTAAGCGTCAAACGCGGTGCGAACTATTCAGCGCTGTCATAACGCCTCTTAGTTCAGCCAAGCCTTTTAAGCGGCCTAGAAGCGGGTAGCCTGGTAATTGATTGCTTCCAATGTCATGCAAAATATCTTGCCCATGATCGGGGCGCATGGGGATTTCCCAATTTTCTTGGCCCGCAGCCTTGCGGCGTTTTTCTTCTGCAAGCAATTCAGCGATGACGGAGACCATATCGGTATCACCACCTAGGTGCTCGGCTTCGAAAAAACTGAACATAGTATCACTTGCTTCACCCGTTCGCTGGGTGTTGCGTAAGTGGGCGAAGTGAATTCTGTGGCCCCATTTTTTGATGAAGCTTACGAAATCAACCTTTGGAAGCACGCCCATGGAGCCCGTACAAAGGGTGATGCCATTTTGCGGAACATCCACTGCCTGCATGATCTTTTCATAGTCCTCGATCGTGGACATTATTCTGGGCAGACCCAGAATGGAGAAGGGGGGATCATCTGGATGGCAGCAAAGGTTGATGCCAACTTCTGCGGCAAAGGGAGTGACCAGCTTTAGGAACGTGATTAAATTTTCACGCAGTTGCTCAGCGCTAATGTTCTCGTAGGTGCTCAGCAGTTCGCGAACATCTTTTAAGGTCCAATTGTCATTGGCACCTGGTAGTCCTGAGACTATGTTTGAAGCCAGACCATGGCGTTCATCAGCTGTCATGTCATCGAAACGAGCTTTTGCTTTTTCGATGATATCTTTCGGAAAATCGCGGGCTGCGTTCTCCCGTTCAAGCAGGTGAATATCAAACACCGCAAAATCAATCACATCAAAGTGCATGGCGAAAGCGCCGCTTGGCTGTTTTGCGCGTAGGGTGGTGCGGGTCCAATCGAGGACGGGCATGAAGTTATAACAAACCGTGGCGATGCCGCATTCAGACAGGTGTTTTAGGCTTTCTTTATAAGCCTCAATATGCGCCCGCCAATCGCCTGATTGGGTTTTGATTTCTTCTGAGACAGGCACACTTTCAACCACATCCCATGAAAGCCCTGATGGGCTTCCATCTTCTAGGGATGCAATTTCTTTTTGACGCGATTTGATCTCGTCTAGTGGCCAAACGGCGCCTGAAGGAATGTGGTACAGCGATGTAACAACACCTTCTACGCCCGCCTGAACCATAGCATTTGTAGTGGTGGTGTCTGTTGGACCAAACCAACGCCAAGTTTGCTTCATCCAACAGAGCCTTTTTCGTCAGGTGGCTTTATTCTCTTCTCACTATGAGTAGAGAATGCCTCCATTAATATCAATACATGTGCCAGTCATGAAGGATGCTTCATCACCTGCAAGGAATGACACTAAGTTAGCAACTTCATCTGATGTTCCTTCGCGCTTAACAGCAGCAGCATTAGATACGTTCTGGCGAACTTGTGGCTTAGTGAAGACATTATGGAAGTCTGTGTCAATCATGCCTGGGCAGATTGAATTGACGCGGATATTTGGACCGAGTTCTTTCGCCATACCGCGTGTCATCGTCATCACGGCACCTTTTGACGCAGCATAGGCGATCGCACCTGGGCCACCGCCATCACGGCCTGCTTGGGAGGCAAATGTTACGATGCTGCTGCCAGTTGGCATAAATGGGATTGCAGCTTTTGAGATATGGAATAGTGAGGTCACATTGAGGTCCATCACTGTGTTCCAGTGATCGTGGTCCATGTCATCAAAAGTTTTGCGAGCAACCAGACCGCCTGTGACGTGAACGAGCACGTCAATTGATTCACCAAATTGCTTTCGTGTTTCGGCTATAAGCGCCTCAACGTCTGCTTGTTTGGTCATGTCACCTTGTTGAGCAAAAGCCTTTCCGCCCATGTCAGTGATTTCTTTGACAGCAGAATCAGCGCCTTCGCTACTGGAGTGATAATTGATAACGACACGCGCGCCGTCTTTAGCCAATCGCATTGCGCACGCACGACCAATGTCGCGGCCGCCGCCAGTAACAATTGCTGTTTTGCCTTCTAAGTTCATGGGGGAATCCTTGATACCATTGCCTACATTAATTGAAACAATCTCTTAGATTGCCTTACAACTGGTATGGTAGTTAATTAGGTATGTCAATGAAACAATTTAACTGAATTTAGTCTTCAAAATAATCTGGGTAGTGCTCGTGAGCATCTGCCAGTGTGTCATCAAGGTGGGCGAGGTGGATCCTCGTCATTGCAACTGCTTCTTCTTCATTTTTATTCTTGATGGCATCAATAATGTTTTGATGTCCTTCGAGGACTTCAGACATTCCAGACACATTTGCGAGCTCTAATGTGCAAACGCGATCTGTGTATCTTCTGTTTTCTACAATTGTACGAAAGGCTGGCAAACAATCGGCCGCTGAACAAATCAAACGATGAAATTCATAATCAAGATTTTGCAACTGTTTTGCATCTTTTGTTTTGACTGCTTCAGCTTGTTCAGACAAATTATGATCAATCAGATCTAAACCCTCATCTGTGGCTTGATGGCAGGCTCTTTTGACCACTTCCACTTCAACCGCCGCACGAATGAAGCGTGAATTTTGTAATTCATTGATGGATATCTTTTTTACTAAAGTTGCTTTTTGCGGCCTGATTTGAAGAAGGTTTAGGTCGCCAAGGCGGACAAATGCTTCGCGAACAGGCTGGCGTGATACCTCATACAACTTAGCAACTTCTACTTCGGATAATTTGGTTCCAGGTAACAAGCGCAACGAAGTGATGTCTGATTGTAGCTTATGAAAAACCTCATCAGCAGTGGTTTGTCTTTTACTCTCCCCTAAAGGATGCTGATAGTTCATCGTTATATCCACTATTCTCTATATTAACGCATTCGAAATTCGAATCCGAGTGCAGGTTAGCTTTTAAAAGCACTGGATACAATTATCGATAATCTCTGAGTTATTACCAGAAGTTATGTTTATTCACCTTACTATTACGGAAGTGTTGCACAAAAATAATTACCATACTAGTCTACATTTTGCTTGACGAATTGTATTTCGAAGGATTATCTCTGGATCAATAATCTGGAAATTCGAGCTTTCAAATTGGTTTGAGAGCCAAGATTAGAGAATGTTCATAGTAGGAGGAAAATATGACATTGTTGAAAACTGTAAAGAAGCTTGCGGTTAGTTTGCCGCTCGTAGCTGTACTTGGTGCTGCTGCAACAACAACTTTCGCACAAGAAGTAACACTTCGCGGCGCAAGCATGTTTGATGATAAGCACGCATTTACAAAAACAATGGTTAAGTTCGGTGAACTTGTAGATCAGTACTATGACGGCGACGTAAAATTTGACCTTCGCCTCAACGGTGAGCTTGGTGTTGAAAAAGACTACGCAAACTTCCTACAGCAGGGCGTTGCTATTGATTATACAATCATGGCGCCTTCAAACATGGCGAAATTTGCACCGTCTATCCCACTCATGGATATGCCGTTCTTGTTCCGTGACTTGGATCACTGGAATGCGGTTCTATCAAGTGATGTTCTTGCGCCACTAGAAGCAGAACTCCTTGAAAAAGCTGACATTAAGATCATTGGTTATACTGGTGGTGGTACACGTAACCTTCTTTCAAAAGAGCCAATTGGCAACTTGGATGAGCTTAACGGTCACAAAATGCGCGTGATGGGTGCACCTATCCAAGCGCGTATCTTCTCTGCACTAACAGCAGCACCTTCTGCGATTGCATATAACGAAGTTTACAATGCAATTCAGTCTGGCGTTATCGCTGGCTTTGAAAACGAAGCTGCAAGTATCCAGAACCTTAAGTTCTACGAAGTTGCGCCAAACGTTACATTGACACGTCACACAATTACTGTTCGTCCAATCGTGATGAGTGGTAAAACATTCCGCAAACTTCCAGAAGCATTGCAAGTAGCTGTTTCAAAAGCTGCCAAAGAAGCTGGTGCATTTGGTCGTGAATTGGAATCACGTGAAGATGGCGTAAAACTTCAAGAGATGATCGATGCAGGTCAGATCAAAGTTCAAGAGTTTGAAAATCGCGAAAAGCTTCTTGAGTTGGTTCAATCAGTTCAAAACGAATATGCTGCTGAATTGAATGCAACTGATCTATTAGCTGCAATCCGCGGTAAATAATCAAAACTATATATGTTTTGGGTATCGGCAAGTTTTCTTGCCGGTACCTAATTTCTTTTGTAGCAATAAATAGCTCAAAAATATTCTGGTTTTAGGGGGAGGCTGCATCATGGTTGGGAATGCACTCGAAAAACTTTGTCAGGTTTTGAGGTTCCTCGTGGGCTTCTTAATGATGGCGCTTGCGATACCCGTTGGTATGCAAGTTATCTCACGATACACAGGCATTATTCCTGTTTATTTATGGACTGAAGAGCTTTCTACCTTCATTTTTGTATGGGTGGTTATGCTTGGTTCGATGATCGCCGTTTGGGAGGGAACACACTTTGATGTTCGTGTTTTACCAGACGCTAAAAGCCCTTTGGGTGCTTTGCTGCAAAGCGGCATTGTTTTTGTTCTGCTGATCTCGTTTGCTCTTTTATTTGCTTGGTACGGCATTGAATATGCGAAGTTTGGATACATCCAAAATTCGGTCATGATGCGTGCCAATTTGGCAATTACTTATGTGTCTGTTCCTATTGCAGGCTTTATATGGATGTTGTTTGGCGGCTATCGCTTTTATGAAACATTCCAAACGTACAAAGCTGCGAAAGGCGCGGGAGCATGATCCTCACAACAGGCTTAGCCTGCGCAATTTTAGTCGGTGGTTTTCTACTGTTGGTATTGGCACGCGTGCCGGTTGCTTTTGCCTTGGGCATTGCGATTATTCCAATCGTAACACTGGACATTCGTTTAACACCGTTCATCATTCTTGATCGGATGTTTCAATCTTATAATTCATTCATTCTATTGGCCGTGCCGTTCTTCTTGCTCGCTGCCAATTTGATGAACTCTGGCAAAATCACCGATAAGTTGATTGAACTTGCTCGCGTGCTTACGGGCTGGATGCCTGGTGGCCTCGGACACGTCAATGTGGCTGTGTCGATGTTGTTTGCTGGTATCTCTGGCTCGTCCACTGCGGATGCTGCTGGGTGCGGCAAAATCTTGATCCCTGCAATGATCAAAGAAGGTTACGATTCCAGATTTGCTGTTGCTGTTACCGCTTGTTCGTCTGTGATGGGCGTGATCATTCCACCAAGCATCTTGATGGTTGTTTGGGGTGGTGTGATGCAGGTGTCAGTTGGCGCGTTGTTCCTTGCTGGTGCAATACCGGGGCTGATGATCGGCCTTGCCTTGATGTCGACGGTTTATGTTTTCGCCAAAGTTTATGATTATCCAATCGCGGGTAAGCCAAATTTCGCAGAATTCATAGACGCCTTTAAAGGGGCAGCGCTTGCTATCCTCACACCTGTGCTTGTTATCGGCGGGATTGTTGGTGGCCTCGTGACACCGACAGAGAGTGCTATCATCGCGGCTGCCTATGCGTTGTTCCTTGGTGTGTTTGTTTATCGTACTGTAAGCTATAAACAGCTTGGTGGGATTTTCTATGAAACAGGCCGTTTCGCTTCAATCTCGTTGTTTGCCATTGGTACAGCGTCTGCCTTCGGTTGGATGTTGTCGTTCTACAATGTGCCACGTTTGATTGTTGAGTTACTCACAAGCTACGAATTTGGCACATTTGGCACCGCCTTGGTGATCGCGGCCTTGTTCTTATTCTTCGGATTGTTCATCGACGCTATTCCAACAATCATCATTCTTGGAACGGTTCTCTTGCCGGTGGCGGGTGCTGCGGATATTCACCCCGTTGTGTTTGCAATCATCGGTATCGTGTCATTGGCATTTGGTCTGGTAACGCCGCCTTATGGGCTGTGCTTATTGATCTCGGCTGCTATTGCGGGCTTGAACGTGGTCAAGGTACTATCAACCGTTGTGATTATCCTTATTCCAATGTTGTTCATCCTGCTTTTGATCATTCTGTTTCCAGAGATCGTTTTATGGTTGCCAAGCACATTGATGCCGGATTCATTTAAGTAGTAAGTGGCGAATAAGTAGAGATGTCTGAGAACGAAACAAAGAAACTCGACCTTATTTCGATCGGCGAAGCGATGGCTGAGCTGCGTAATGGATCGCCTGCTGGTTCAAGAGCTGATTTTAAAGTTGGCTTTGCAGGCGACACCTATAACACGGCTGTCTATTGCAACAGAACAATGGGCGAGGGGGCAAATGTTGGTTTCTTCACCCGTGTTGGTCAAGACCCGCTTTCTGCTGAGTTTGTAGTTAGAGCACAAGAAGAGGGACTTGATCCTTCCTTCATCGCCCATGATGCTGATCATCTGATTGGGATCTATTCGGTAACAACAGACAGCACAGGCGAGCGAAGCTTTTCTTACTGGCGACATAGCTCGGCAGCACGGCAGTTGTTTTCCCATGATGAAGCAGCCCAGCATTTGCCTGAAGCGCGCATCTACTATCTGTCTGGGATAACGCTTGCAATTTTAAGCCCATCTGCACGGCGTCGGATTATGGATCATTTGAAGCATTTAGCTCAGACAACAGATGCAATGATTGCGTTTGATTCAAACTACCGTCCCAAGCTTTGGGAAAATCAATCAGTCGCGAGGCAGACCATCAGTGAAATGTGGGATATTGCCAATATCGCCTTGCCGTCTATTGATGATGAAATGGACCTTTATGACGATACAGACGAAGATGCTGTGATCGCTCGTTTCGCGCGCCATGAATGGCGTGCCTGCGCGATCAAACGCGGTGTTCGCGGCCCTGTATCGCCACACCTTTCAATTGACCTGCACCCGAGTTTCGAACCCGCGTCAAAGGTAATTGATACCACGGCTGCTGGCGATAGTTTCAATGGTGGGTATCTTGCTGCATTTTTGCAGGGTGAAGATGAGATCAATTGCTTGTTAAAAGGCCATGAAGTGGCGTCTCGCGTCGTAGGCCATCCCGGGGCAATTATCGCGCAAGATAAGTAAGCTAGCCTGTCGCTGCAATCGGCCTGTTTGAATAGCTCGACATCAAATCGTTGAACTTTTCACCCTGTATCTGCACGTGTGCTTGCAAAACACTTTCAGCAAGGGCGGCATCACCGGTTTCTAACGCTATGACGATTTGGCGGTGTTGTTCCATTGATTGCGTCATGCGACCACGCACACGAAGCTGCATACGGCGAAAGGGTTTTAAGCGCTTATGCAGTCTGGCTGCTTCCATTTGCAGAAAACTGTTGCCACTTGCTTGATAAATCAGGTGATGGAATTTCTCATTATAGTCGTAATAGTCGTCACTATCATTACGCAATAACGCTTCTTCACATAGCTCAGCTGACTGTTTGATTTCATCCAAAAGTGCATCCGACACGCGGCGCGAGGCAAGGCGTCCGCACATGGCTTCTAGTTCAGCCATCACTTCGAACATCTCAATCAGTTCTGTAAATTTTGGGTGACGGACAAAAGCACCACGGCGCGGAATGAGTTCTAGAAGGCCTGTGGCTGCCAGCTTTTGAAATGCTTCTCGCAATGGCGTGCGGGAGACATGAAAACGTTCAGAAAGTTTGACCTCGTCCAAACGCTCCCCATCTGAAAATTCGCCCATAACAATCATGCGTTCCAGTTCTTGAAGAACGGAATCAGCACGTCTTTGTACAAGTGATGGAGCCGGAGATTCTTGCATAAGCGCATTATGCATATAGCTGTGCATTCAACAACGGGTTTTTTGTATACAGAATTGTTGACAGAAAATACAAAGAATGGAAAGCTCGAAATAACCGAGGCCACGTTAGGTCAAGCGGCTATAAATTTCGGTGCTGCCGAAACAAAAGAATTTTCTGGGAGGAAACAATGAGAAGAGCATTACTTACGACTGCTGTCGGTTTGGCGTTTGCCGCTACGACATTTGCAGCTAACGCGGTTGAGCTACGCCTTTCACACCAATGGTCAACAAAGGACGTGCGTCACAAGGTTGCGCAAATGGTTGCAGACAATGTGGCTGCTGCCAATGTAGATCTTTCAATCAAAATTTTCCCATCAAAATCTCTGTTCAAACCACGGGAGCAATATAAGCCGCTATCTCGTGGTCAGTTGGATATGACAGTTTTGCCACTGGCTTATGCAGCAGGGCAGCGTCCTGCTTACAATCTCACGTTGATGCCGGGTCTTGTGAAGAACCACGACCACGCAGCGCGTTTGAACACATCACCTTTCATGGGTGAGCTTGAAAAACTCATGGCAGAAGATGATGTGAAGGTGCTCGTGCACGGTTATCTTGCTGGTGGCTTTGCCGGAAAAGACAAATGCATCACATCCCCTGATGACGTGAAAGGTTTGCAAACCCGCGCAGCTGGTAAATCGTTTGAACAAATGTTGGCAGCAGCCGGTGCATCAATTGCATCCATGGCGTCTTCTGAGATTTATAACGCGATGCAAACAGGCGTCTTGCAAGCAGCAAACACATCATCATCTTCGTTCGCATCATACCGCGTGTTTGAACAAGTGAAGTGCTACACACCAGCAGGTGACGTCGCTTTGTGGTTTATGTATCAGCCTCTCTTGGTCAACAAGTCAGCCTTTGATGGGTTGAACGACGCACAAAAAACAGCGCTTAATGATGCTTCAGCAAAAGCGCAAACCTTCTACCTAGAAGAAGCGAAGAAGCAGGATGCTGCGTCTGTTAAAACGTTCCAAGAAGCGGGCGTTGAAATCAAAAACATGACAGCAGAAGAGTTCGCGCAATGGCGTGAAATTGCGAAGACATCTTCATACAAAACATTTGTTGAGCAGACACCGAACGGTCAATCATTGCTCGATATGGCTCTTTCTGTCGAGTAATCGACGGGGTTGAATAGGCGGACCTTACGGGCGCGAGGTTTTATCTCGCGCCCCTTTATTAAAATTCGAAGAGGAGGCTGGCCATGTCCGGTTCCCTGAACCAAACTGCGGTCTCCCCGACAGGCGGCAATGCATTTATCCGTGTCAGCAACGGCCTGTCATCCCTGTGCGGGATTGTATCAGCCAGCATGATTTTGATTGCTGTGATCATTACCTGCCAGATGATTTTCGTGCGCTTTGTTTTGAACCTATCAACGATTTGGCAAACTGAAGCCGTGGTCTATCTCATGGTCTCAGCGACCTTGATTGGTCTGCCCTATGTGCAGCGCCATCGGGGGCATGTGAATGTGGATTTGCTTCCCCTTATGTTGAACCAGAAGCTAAGGCGATTTTTGGCGTTTGTCGTGCTGATTGCGTCCATTGTCGTCATTTGCATCATGTTGTTTTACGGCTTTGAACAATGGTACGTGGCTTTCAAAAAAGGCTGGACCTCGGACACGGTTTGGGGCGTGCGCCTTTGGATACCCTACCTTGCTTTGCCAGTAGGTTTTGGGCTTTTCTTGCTCCAGCTCATTGCAGATTTGGTGTCTATAATGATGGGTTACGAAAAACCCTTCGGCCTTGAGGAGAAACAATAATGGATCCTCTCATTCTCGGCGGTTTTGTCGCGTTAGCTACCATCTTAGTTTTATTCTCAGGCATCTCAGTTGCCAATGGGTTGCTTGTGGTTGCCGCTTGTTTCTTGCTCGCCTTTGATGGAATGCGTTCGCTTGAATTGATGCCTGAAATCTTCTTCGGTAAACTCGATAACTTCGCGCTTCTATCCATTCCAATGTTCATCATCATGGGCGCCTCCATTGCCTCAACACGGGCGGGTGGTGATCTTTATGAAGCGTTGGAGCGGTGGCTCACGCGTGTGCCCGGTGGGTTGGTGATTTCCAATCTTGGTGCCTGCGCACTGTTTGCTGCCATGTCTGGTTCGTCACCTGCAACATGTGCGGCTATCGGTAAAATGGGCATTCCTGAAATGCGCAAACGCGGCTACCCAGACGGCGTTGCATCGGGTGCCATTGCGGCGGGGGGTACGCTTGGTATTTTGATCCCGCCATCGGTGACCATGATCGTCTACGGCATCGCGACAGAGACCTCAATTGGCCGCTTGTTCATTGCGGGCGTCGTGCCGGGTTTGGTGCTTGTTGGCTTGTTCATGGCGTGGTCGATTTATGACACGTGGAAAAACGGATCAGAAGAGGCGCTGGCTGTTCGCAACTATACTTGGAAAGAACGATTTGAAATCCTCCCGCGCGTCCTGCCATTTCTCTTCATCATTATGGGCGTGCTTTATGCCATGTATGGCGGCATTGCGACGCCATCAGAAACGGCTGCAGTTGGCGCGATCCTTTGCATGGTGATTGCCATGGTGATCTACAAAATGTGGAGCCCAATGGCGATTTGGACGGTGTTGCGCGATTCCACCCGTGAGAGTGTGATGATTTTATTCATCATCGCAGCAGCGGGCGTGTTCTCCTACATGCTCTCTAGCCTCTCGATCACGCAATCAATCGCAACATCAATCGGCACGCTGGATGTTAATCCGTGGGTCTTGATGCTGGCAATCAACGTGTTCCTTTTGGTCGCAGGTTTCTTCCTGCCACCCGTTGCAGTGATCTTGATGGCCGCACCGATATTGCTGCCGATTGTAACAGGGGCGGGGTTTGATCCTTACTGGTTTGCAGTGGTGCTGACGATTAATATGGAAATCGGCCTCATTACCCCACCGGTGGGCTTGAACCTTTATGTCATTAACGGTATTGCGCCAGATATACCGCTTAAAACCATTCTTTGGGGTTCCATGCCGTTTGTTGCGTGCATGGTGATCGCGATTATCTTGTTGTGCTTGTTCCCATGGTTGGCAACTGGCTTACCAGATATGTTGATGGGGCCGGGGGTATGAGGATAGATAAATTTTCCACTCCTTCAACCTTCGCTTATTCAATGAGGGCGTGCAGGCTTGGTTAGGTAGGCAGTATGACCAATCATCTTTTTGACGGGCTTTTGAGCAATAAACAAAGTGACGCTTTGCTGGCGCGTATGCCGGATGGGCGACGCTATAGCTATGGCACGGCTTTGGAAGTCTCCGCTCGCTTTGCCAATGTTCTTGTGGCGTGTGGTGTGAAGGCTGGCGACCGTGTTGCCGTGCAAGTGCCAAAGTCGATTGAAGCTGCCATGCTTTATCTGGCTTGTGTTCGTGTGGGAGCAGTCTTTTTACCACTCAATACAGCTTACACGGCGGATGAAGTTGAATACTTTTTGTCAGACGCGGAGCCGTCATTGTTCATCTGTGATCCGAACAAGCGTGATGCATTTGATCAAATAGTAAGTAGCCGTAACATCGCAATTGAAACACTCGGCGTTTTAACGACGGATGGAAAAAGCGCTGGTTCCTTTAATGATAAATCATTGGTGGCTGAAACCACATTTGAAAATGCTGAATGTGGTGCAGATAGCCTAGCAGCTATCCTCTACACCTCTGGCACGACAGGCCGCTCTAAGGGCGCGATGATGAGCCATGACAATTTGCTTTCAAACGCGAAGTCATTGGTCGAACTTTGGCAGTTCTCGTCAAGCGATGTTCTGCTCCATGCCTTACCAATTTTTCACACACACGGCTTGTTCGTCGCGATCAATGTGACGTTGTTGGCGGGATCATCCATGTTGTTTTTGCCCGCTTTCAACAATGATGAGGTGATTGCGCAATTGCCTGATGCGACCGCGATGATGGGCGTGCCGACTTTTTATACCAGACTGCTTGGTGATGACCGTTTTACGAAAGAATTGGTTGAGCACATGCGGCTGTTCATCTCAGGCAGTGCACCACTGCTTGCCGAAACGCACCAGTCGTTTGAGCGCCTAACGGGGCAGCGTATTTTGGAACGCTACGGCATGACGGAAACCAATATGATCACCTCTAACCCTTATGACGGTGAGCGGAAAGCAGGCACGGTTGGCTTTGCACTCCCGCGTGTGGAGATGCAGGTTTGTGATCCTGAGAGCGGTCAAAAAGTTGACGATGGCGAAATTGGCAGCATTGAGCTTAGAGGCCCGAATGTCTTTTCAGGCTATTGGAAAATGCCAGAAAAAACGGCAGAAGAATTCCGTGCCGATGGCTTCTTCATCACAGGTGACCTCGGCGTGGTTGATGAAGATGGTTATTTGAAAATCGTCGGTCGAAACAAAGACCTCATCATTTCTGGTGGCTACAATATTTATCCAAAAGAGATTGAGCTGTTGCTTGATGAGCAAGAGGGTGTGTTGGAATCTGCCGTGATCGGTGTGCCGCATCCAGATTTTGGCGAAGGTGTTTTTGGCCTGCTGGTTGCTAAAGACGGAGCTTTGGATTGTGATGCTATCTTAGCAGCAATCAGCACGAAGATCGCACGGTTTAAACAACCTAAAACATTGGTTGTCGTTGATGAACTCCCGCGCAATACGATGGGTAAAGTTCAGAAGAACGTACTGCGTGAGCAATACAAGCACACGTTCTCATCAAACAAGTAAACGCTTAGGTGCAGCGTTAATGCACCTAAGCTTTCGTTGTGTCTTTAGCTCTAAGACTGTGATTTCTCAAACAGCTCTTTGCCAAGTTTGTTGACGCCTGCAAGGTCGACTTTCCCTGTTCCCAATAACGGAATAGCATCCACGCTATAGACCGTTTTCGGGATCATGATGTCGGCCACACCGCGCGATTTTGCGAAGGTGGAAAGCTCCTTCATATCGACATCTTTGTCTTCCGATAAGATCACCACTTGCTCGCCTTTTTTGTCATGGGGCAAGGCAACGGCTGCGACAATCATTTCTGGCCAGCATTCACCAACCAAGGCTTCGACGGCTGCGAGAGAAACCATCTCACCGCCAATTTTCGCGAACCGTTTTGCGCGGCCTTTAATGGTGATGTATCCAGCGTCATCAATGGTCACGATGTCGCCTGTATCATGCCAACCGTCTTCTGGTGGTTGGATGATGTTTGGAAGGTCAACTTTGAGATAGCCCTTCATGACGTTCGGGCCAGAGACATGCAATCTGCCGCCTTCATCAACACCTGGCACGTCTTCAAGCTTCGCGGTCATGCCGGGCATAAGCTTGCCGACGGAACCGGGTAGATTGGCCATCGGTGTGTTGATGGAAAGAACGGGCGCGGTTTCTGTCGTGCCGTAGCCTTCCAGCACCCGCAGGCCAAACTTCTCGTTCCACGTTCTACGTGTTTCAGGGCGCACACGCTCGGCTCCTGCAAAGACATAACGCAGGGAATAAAAGTCATATGCGTGCGCCATTCTTGCGTAGCCAGACAAGAAAGTATCTGTACCAAACATGATCGTCGCATTGCTGTCATAGGCAATCTCAGGAACAATCCTGTAGTGCAACGGTGAAGGATAAAGAAACGATTTAACGCCTGACAGAAGCGGTAAAAGTGTGCCTGCTGTTAAGCCGAATGAGTGGAACATCGGTAGGGCATTGAGCACCGTATCGCTGGTTGAAAAATCAATCATCGAGGTGACTTGATAGCGGTTTGCTTGAATGTTGCGATGACTTAGCACCACACCTTTTGGCAAGCCTTCTGAGCCTGACGTAAACAGGATGACAGCTGGGTCGTCAGCCTTCGTTGCCGCACCGCCTGACAGGCGTAACGCAATCGACGGGAAGGTTGCTTGGAGCAAGGCTTTCATTTTGGCCGTACTCGTTATTTTGCCGCGCAAGTCTTCCAGATAAACTACAGTTGCTTGTTCTTCGATAGCCTCAACCAGCGCTTCAAGTTTGCCTTTTTCAACAAACCTTCGCGAGGTGAAAACGGTCTTTATGCTGGCAGCGGTGAGGGCTGCTTGAATGCCTGCTCTGCCCGCTGTGAAGTTCAACATGGCTGGAACGCGGTTATAAGCGTGGCACCCAAAGAATGAGATCACGCAGGCGTTGGAATTTGGCAGGAGCAGGCCGATATTATCATTGGTCTGGCTATAGTCTGCCATGACCTTGCCAAGTGCGAAGGCGCCTGTGATGACGCGCTTATAACCAATTGGCGTGCGCTCAATATCTTCAAGCACTTTCATTTTGCCATAGGTCTTTTTGGCCGTGATGAGGGACGCGAAGAGCGTGGTATCAATCGGGCTTGTATCAAAAACCATTGCTGTCATGACACTGTGTAGACTTGCTGCAGCAGCAGCGCGTTTGCCGCGTGCTGTTAGGTGTTCTGGCAAATCCAAAACCTGTTTCTCAAGCACAGTGACTGTGATTTTTGGAAACCATTTGGTTGGCAGTTTTTTACTCATATAAGAGAGCTTAGAAAACTGCGCGCCCTCAATACGAATAGGGATGAGGGGAGCATCTGCTTTGCTCGCAATCATGGCTGGCCCCGCATAAATCTTCATCAAAGCGCCTGTAACGGTAAGGCGTCCTTCTGGGAAAATGATGAGGCGGCGTTTTTCATCGCGAACGATTTGCACCATTTTGCGCACAGACAAGGGGCTGGTTGGGTCAACTGGAATGAGATCGAACAACCAGAATGCAGGGCGCACCCACCATGCTTTTGCAATATTGGTATTCACCGCAAAAGCTGGTCTGCCTGGAAGTAAGCAACCCATCAACACAGCATCGAGATAAGAGGTGTGGTTCGCCACGACGACGGCGGGTTCATTGGGGTCGCCGTAAGCGCTCAAGTTCTTTACGCGGGCAGAGAAGAGCAAACGCAGAACTGCAGCAAGTGCCACCTTTAAAGAATCGGCTGGCATCATGCGGAAGAGATAGATGGTAATGCCCACATTGATGATCGCAAGAATAAGGAGCAGGCCTGCAAAACTAACGCTAAGCGCCATGATGGCAGACGCCGTTAGCGCAAGCGCAATCATGATAAATGAGTTTAAGATATTGCTGCCAGCAATCGCACGTGAGCGGGTTTCTTCTTTGGTGTTCGCTTGGAAGATTGCATAAAGCGGGACGGTGAATACACCGCCGAAGGCTGCAATGGCGATCATATCAATGATAATGCGTGACCCGTGCCAAGTGGTGAGTAGCGTTCCAAGGCTTTGGTCAGTTAGGCCTGCGGGATAAGCTTTGATTGAAAAACATAAGTCGGCCAAGAATATCGCCATCCCAAGAACGCCGAATGGCACATGTCTCGCGGAAATTTCTCCATCGAGCAATTTTGAAACCAAGGCTGTGCCAAGGCCGATGCCAATAACAAAAGCGCCGATTAGTCCATTTGCTGCATTGGCAGAAAGCCCAAGATCTTCTTTGGCAACGATTGGGAAGATGCTGATGACCACAAGACCAATCGCCCAAAACCATGCAATGCCGATGGCTGACCGTGTTAGGCGGATGTTTTTAAGAACTTCTTTTACTGCTGTCACCGATGTTGCAATAGGTGCGAGCGGTACCGCTTGTTCTTTGTTGAAAGAAGGAATGGCAGGCAGCATTCTTGAAATGAGATAACTCGTGATAGACGCGATTAGAAGGAGAACAACAAGCGCTGGGGTTAGGTCATTACCAGCAAGAAAACCACCTGTTAGAAGCCCTGCTAGGATGGCGACAAAGGTTGAACTTTCAAACAAGGCATTGGCGCCCACGAGCTGCTCTTTTTTAAGAACTTGTGGCAATGTTGAATATTTAGCAGGCCCGAAAAATGCAGATTGTGTAGAATATAAAAACATACAAATCAGCATGAAAAAGCCTGAACCCACATAGAGCGAAATGCCAGCTAGTGCGGCAAGAACAATCTCGGCCAGTCTTGTTTTTTGAATGATGTCTGCTTTGTCACAACGATCAGAAATATCGCCGGATATGCCTGAAAATAAGACAAACGGCAGGATATACATAATCGCGCCGAGCATTAAGGCGAAGTCTGGGGGGAAGCCCAATAGGTCAAGCCCTTTAAACGCGACAAGAAACGAGAAAGCGCTCTTTAAAGCATTATCTGTAAACGCGCCGATGAACTGCACGAGAAACAGTGGGAAGAATGTTTTGTCTTTGAAAAGTTCGTTCTTGAAGAAAGACATTATGTTGACCTTAGCTCGTTGAGTAGAAAAAACGGGTTACGTGAAAGAAGATAGGGGCCGCAAAAACGACGGAATCGAGACGATCCAAAAAGCCTCCGTGCCCCCTTATCGTGTGTCCCCAATCTTTGACACCGCAATCACGTTTGATGGCAGACATAACCAGACCGCCAAGAAAACCCATCACTGTAATGACGATTGAGATTAGGCCAGCTTGCCATGGGTTAAAAGGGGTAATCCAGAAAAGGGCGGCGCCGACCAAGGAAGCAGACGCTACCCCGCCAAAAAAGCCAACCCATGTTTTGGATGGAGATAGGGAGGGGGCGATTAGTTTTTTGCCGAATAATTTGCCCCAGACATATTGCATGACATCGCTTAGTTGAACCACCAGCAGCAAGAAGACGATCAGCATGACTGTGCGTTCTCCAAAGCCGGGTATGGTGAGGTTTAAGAGGGCAGGCACGTGGGATAGGCAGAAGACGCAAATCATCAAGGCCCATTGTACTTTCGCAACCCGTTCGAAAAACCGTGTCGTATCACCGCGCAAAGCGGCGATGACTGGCAAGAGGAGGAAGCAATAAACCGGAACGAAAATCGAGTAGACGCCGTAATAGCTGATGCCAATCAGCCAATATTGTAGGGGTAGCGCGACAAAGAACATCAAGATCAGCGACCAGTGATCGCCTTTTCTGGTGTCGGATAGGGTGAGAAATTCCCTGAGCGCCATGAAGGAGCAAATCGCAAAAAACACAATTGTAGCAGTGCGCCCTAAAAGGCAGACAAAAACCAAAAGGCCAATCATCACCCACCACGAGTTGATCCGGTCTTGGAGATTTTCGAGCGTTTTGTGGTCAATCTGTTTTGCGAATGTTTTCAGCAAAAATGAGACAATAGATGCCGTCATTAAAAGGCCGAAGATGCCAACGAACAACCACGTAAGTTCTGGTCGTGCAGACATGGTTTCTGCAAGGGCGTTGGTGGATGCGGGAGTATCGCTCATGCGTTCCCCCGATCTTCGCCTGATAGATCGGCTAATCTGTTACTTGCGCGTTCAAGATAGGCTTGTTTGTCTTCGTCATTTAAAGGAACGGCAGCGCCGAAATGGATTTTGCATAAAAGCGGTACTGGAATGAATTCGCCCTTTGGCATGACGCGGTTTAGATTGTCGATCCATACGGGTACGAAGTCGGCTTTGATACCGCGCTCTTCGAGGGTTCGCGCTAGGTGGAATAAGCCTGTTTTAAACGGCAGTAATTTCTCCTCACCCATATTGCGCGTGCCTTCGGGGAAAATGATGAGGGAATTTCCTTGAGCGACGGCGTCAGCCATTTTCTCGACAGGGTCTACTGTTCGCTCAGTCGAGTTGCGTTCCACCAAAAGGGCATTGAATACATCTTCGCCGATGAATTTTCGAATAGGGGACTTGTTCCAGTAGTCCGCACCAGCGACAGGACGGGTCATAGCGCGAAGCTTTTGCGGTAGTACCGACCACAACAAAACGAAGTCACCATGGGAGCGATGGTTTGCGAAATAGACGCAGGGGCGAGCAAAACCTTGTTGCTCATCGTCATGATGATGAAAAGCGCGCGCGCCGGTGATTAATTGCGATCCTTGGCGAATGGCAAATTCTGTAATGGGTGCAGCAAGGCGGGTTGTTAAAAAGCTCATGCGCTTGCTCCTTTCACTTCTTGAAGGGCACCTTGAAGGCGCTTCACGCAAGTGACGATAAGAGCTAGAGCGAGGAGGGGTTGTAGCCAGAATAGAACGGGTGACAAGCCGTCAAAGGCCCAAGCGGCCAAGCCTAGTGCTCCAAAAAGAAAAGCGCGGTCACTCTTGCCCATCGGCCCGTCATAACGACGGCTTGCGCCAACGGCAACGCCCATCATCCCGATGAACTCAGTCAACCAAGACAGAAGCAATATTGCAATGATCCAAAAAGGCGAGAAAGGAGCGAGCAGGGCGAAGGGGGCAATCATAGCGGCGTCGGCGATGAGGTCGCAGATTTCGTTGAGGTATGCACCCAGCATTGATTGCTGATTGTGTTCCCGCGCCAACATGCCGTCAATTGCATTGAGTGCCATGCGGATGAATAAGACGACAGGAAGGAAAACTAACCAAGCAATTACATTACTCTTTAAACTAACGAAGAGGATGAAGCCGTAGAGCACTGAAAAGACGGCTGCAAAAATCGTCACCATATTGGCGGTAATACCTATCCGCGCAAGAACCTGCACGAAAGGTCGCAGCAATCCTTGAAAGGCGGGTTTTAATTGATAAATCGACAATTTATACCCCCTGTTGCGCAGTAATGATGCCGAATATGCCCGTATTCTCCATTTTTATTGATTGAATTTCAAATCCCGCATTGTTCAACCATTGAGTTATCAAGTCTTTATTGCGCAAGCGCATAGCCCAAGGGCGGCCTGTGTGGGTTTTTAGTGTGCGAGCGATGAATTCTAGTTGTGGGTGATCTGGCTGGATCGTGAGAATCAAAGTGCCATCTGGTTTCAGAACACGTTTGAGTTGTTTGAAATGGTGGCGAATGAGATCGTCGTCATCAATGATTTCATGCAAGCCAGACACGACAAGAACATCTTGCTCCTCCATTGTTTCTAAATCATGGGCGTTGAACGCATCTGCTTTTTCAATGCAGGGGGAGAGGTCTAGCGCTTGGGCATTCGCGCGTGTTTGTTGAATGTTGGCATCCGCGTAATCGCGCAAGGTTGCGTTGATTTTAACGCCGCTCACGTTTTTCATGGCGCGCAAAGCATATCGACCGCCACCACAGGCTAGATCTGCGAAATTTATTTGATCACGACGTGCACCATAGTGTTGCAATGTATCTTTGATTGTTTGTGCGAGGAGTTCACCGCGGTTTCTAATGCCAACCCATCCAATCGAATTGAGATATTGGCGGTCAATGAAACGGCCTAGAAATCCAACGCCTTGCGCTTTGTTTTCGTAAACGTGGTTGAGCATAACGCCACTATCAAATCCGTGCTTCTGCCCAATGGCAAGACCTTTGGAGAAGAGGGCGCCGAGGTTTAAGCCTGCGCGGACTGTTGCATAGTACCAAGCTTTTGGGGTCCAAAGGGGTAATGGTTTTTTTAGTTCAGAAAGTGAAGGAGACATTGCTTTTTCCTTAATATTATTGAACACTGTTCAAAATAATGTACACGCATTCTGAACGCTGTTCAATATCTTTTTTGAACGGCGTTCAAAATAAATCGTAAAGGCTTGAAATATCGATGAGAAAAACTGAACTTTCGCATGATGATTTGAAGAAAAAGGCCGTTTTAGAGGCTGAACGGCTTGCGCAAACAGGGGGCTTGGCGGCTGTTTCTATGCGTCCTGTGGCAAAGGCGGCGCAATGTTCTCCGGGTACTTTGTATAATGTGATTGGAGATTTGGACGAGTTGATTTTGCTGGTGAACGCCCGCACGACTGATGCCATCACCGAATGTTTGGAAGAGGCGGCGAAAAAATCGGAGGATCCCGTTCAACGTATTTATGACATGGCGGAAGCTTATGTAACGCTTGGTATGTCTGATGCGCGTTTGTGGTCTGTCTTGTTTGATTATGTCTATCCAGAAACACGCGAATTGCCTGAATGGTATAGCAAGGTGTTATCAATGCCGGTTGTGGTCATTCAGCAGGCGGTTGGTCCGGCCTTTAAAACTGAAGAACAATGCACACGTTTTGTCGCGGAAATTTGGGTGTCACTGCATGGCGTGCTCACCTTGGCGATGAAGGGTAAGCTGGTTTATTTAAGCGATAAGACGGTTGAAGGCTTCGTCAAAGATTTGATCACAACCCATCTCAATGCCCATGGTTGCCTTTAGTTAGCTGCGGAGTTTTTCAAAGTCGGGGTCATAAGGGGAAGAGGGGATCACTGTTGCTTTCACAAGGTCGCCACATAAGTCCAATTCCATCTCACATCCGTGTTCCGCGAATGCTGCATCAATGAAGGCATAGGCAAGGTTCATGTTAACGCGGTGACCCCAATCGCCTGAGGTGATGGTGCCGACTACGTTACTATTCACTATCAAAGAACCGCCGCCGTGGGCAGGGGCATGGGTTGTGTCAATTTGCAGAGTGACAAGGCGCTTCGCTGGCTTCTTTGAAACGCGTTTTGTTAACGCCTGTTTGCCGATAAAATCGCCTTTATCCATTTTCACGAAACGACCCAAGCCTGTCTCAAAGGGATCGAACTCTGTGAGGAGATCGGATTTCCAATGGAGGAACCCTTTTTCCATCCGCATGGATTCAACAGCCCGTGCTCCGAAGAGCTTCATACCGTGCGCTTTTCCCGCCCCACGCAAGGCGCGGTAAGCTGCATATAGCGAGGCGTTTGGAATGTGGATTTCATAAGCCAGCTCGCCTGAAAAGCTGACAGCCATAACGGTGGCAGGGGCAAAATCGATGAAGCATTCGCGAACACTCAGCCAAGGGAAAGCTGCCTTCGACCAATCACCGCGCGCGCAATCAGACAATACACTGCGCGCCTTTGGTCCGGCGAGGATGAGGATGGTTTGATCATTGGTGAGGCTTCGAATGTGCACATCTTCATTACGGCGTACATGTGATTGCAGCCAGTCCATGTCGTGAAATTCACTGGCGGCAGCGGACCCGTACCAAACTCGATCTGGTCCTCTGTCGCTTGCTGGTAAATTGGCGATGGTTGCTTCGCCTTTTACCATGCCATGATGATTGAGCAGATAGCCGAGGCCTACGCGGTTGGTGCGCTTTGTCACTGTGCCGCAGATCATGCGATCAAGAAAGGCGTGGCGGTCTGTGCCTGTGATCTCAAAACGGTTGAAGCCACTCACCTCCGTCATGCCGACATTTTGCTGAATGTTCGCGATTTCCTGTTTCACCACATCAAATGCCTCATCAAAGTTGAAGCCGAGTGATGGGTGGAAGTCTTCAGTTGGTTTGATGTACTCAACCCGCTCCCATCCGTTGACCGTTGTGAAAGCGGCACCCTCAGCCTCTAGCACGGGGGTGAGGGGTGTGGTCTTAGCAAAGCGCCCAGCAGGGC
>JBDWKL010000029.1 GCA_039973685.1 Hyphomicrobiales bacterium | reverse complement strand
CATGGGTCAACGAGAATGTGGCCGATCTGTTGAGCGGTCCGTTTGATTTGTCTGAAGCGTCCTTTGTTGCCATGCTAAAATATCTAGACTTCAGGTTTGAAGCGATCGGATGGCGTAACAAATATCCAGCACTGGTTGAGCCTTTTGAAGCAATGTGCGAAATGACGTGCGTTAAAGCTGTCTACGGGGATTAGACGCACCTGAAATTAACACGCTATTTCTTACAAACATCCACCAAATTTTTAACCCTTTTCACTAATCTATTATCCAACGGGATATTTTCCCAATGCTGTAGATGATGAGAGGTGGACGTTATGGAAATGCTAAAAACGTGGTATTTGGGCGCAACCAACCCCAAAGAAGTCAACTTCAAGACGATGTTCATTGCCAGTTTGGCAGCCAAAGGCAACATCTTTATGGCTCAACTCATCGGTGCGGCTCTGGTTGGGGTCGCCTTCCTACTTGGCGATGACGGCGATGGTGCTTTCAACAAATATATAACGTGGCAACTCTTCGTGGTTGCCCTTTGCGCAATCTCAGCACGTAGCCACAAGTACTTTTCCTTTATGGAGTTGGATAAAGGCTATCACTCTATCTTAGACCGTTGCTTGCTAGCGGGTCTCAATTTCTTGCTTGTATGGCAATGGGCAGACTCGTTTTTACATCCAAGTTTCGGGCTCTTCGTCTCCATTTGCTACGCTATCTTTAGCTTCTTCCTTTTCGCACCCAAGAAGGACCGTGAAGCCTTAAAGGTTTAAAACTTTTAGAACCCTTAGACGTTTCAAACATTTTGCAAAAAAATGCCGCTGTCTCCATTAAAGAGGCAGCGGCATTTTTGTATTCGTCAGTTGCGTATGCTGGTTTTACTTAGCAAGGCGCTTTGTTCATTCAGCAGGGGCAAGCGATGCTTTGCTGCTTGATGATGAAGGGCGATCAATATGAGCCCACGCAGGTCGTTCAAACAAGAAGCGACCAAAGCCAACCTTCTTGATAACCCAATAAAGCACAAGCGGCGCGATCACGGCTGTAGCAGTAACCAGAGCTGAGATTGTACCAAGATCAAGGAAGCCACCAAACTTCAACAACACGGCGCGAGAGACGGCCATCGGGAAGAAGAAGGCGAGATAGACCACGATTGAGTTCTGTCCGCAAAAACGCAGGAATGACATCCAACGAACCTTTGCAAGCAGAGCGGACACAATAATCACACCCACAGCACCAGCAAATCCAAGACCCAATGCGATAATTGGAAGATCACCAATCTGTCTAACGCTCGGCAAACCATGACGCGTGATTTCAACTGAGTTGAACATCAACATGGCATTGACCACACCCCACAAAAGCAGAGCAAGAACACTAAGGCTCACATTGTTGCGTGCCCATTCAGCCAGCTTGAAGATGTGCGGTGCAAAGAAATAGCCTGCGAAGAAATAGACATAACGCGATGCAAATTCATCCACGATCAGGCTGCCTGTATGGATAGGCGCAATTTGCAAAACAGCTGCCGCGCCGAAAACTAGATACCACGGGAGCGGTTTCAAAAGCTTCGTCACAACAAACATAATTGGCAGCATATAGATGAACCAAAGGGTAGAATATGGCTCCCAGAATGTTTGGAAATAAAGCAATGGAAGATTAGCAAAGCCAATTTCTGCGCCATTAGTCGGGATTTTGATGCCGAACTGGATGAATGTCCAAATCAGATAGAAGTAGACAAAATGCATCACCTTTTTATCTAGGTAACTCTTCCAAGGACGATCAATAACAAGCGCTAAGAACAGGCCAGCAATCATAAAGAAATCAGGCATTCTGAAAGGGCGGGCAAATTCTACAACGTAGTGGAGCCAGCCTTCGCCGCCGGCAGCTTTGCCAACACCCAAAGTTGAATGCATCATAACCACAAAGATGATGCAAAAGCCTTTTGCATAATCAACCCAGTCGATGCGCCCATCACTTCCAGCAGGAAATGAGGCTTTAAGTGTACTTGCTGTCGTCATAATCACTCACCCAAGTTATTTAAGTAGGCTCGGAAAATACCACGGAAGCGTATTAATACTTGTAACGGCTGTGTGAAAATGGCGGAAATCCGCGGCTATGATTAACAGCGACCTAAACTAATTGCAGAAAATCAGCTCTTTTTTGCTTAACAGCAGCTTCACCTTAACTGCCCCTTAAATCGCCGCATTTAGATTTCATGCCAAGGAACCAATTAAATTTGCAAACCATCGACGGGAATTCGCTTAGTGTTCAAACGTGCGAAGAAAAAAACAAAGCGGATCGAACCTAAAATCGATGCGAATTTTGGACGTGGCCGCAAGGGTGATCTCAATCTTGCCCTCAGCGAAGAAGACCGCCCCGGTGGGAAGTCTGGCAAGAAGCGCAAAGCCACGCGCAAAAAAGCACCCGCAAAATCGAGCGCCCGCCGCAAGCCTCAAAAAGCCACTGCAAAGGACCGACGCAAAAAAGCACGCTCATCAGGTGGCCTCGTTGGTTTCATGCGTAAAGGTATTTACTGGTCCTTGGTATTGGGCCTATGGGCCGTCATCGGTGTGGTTGGCATTCTGGGCTACTATACCGCGAAGCTACCAAACAGCTCGCAATGGGCCGTGCCAGACCGTCCGCCGAATGTGAAGATTGTCGCTGTTGATGGTTCATTGATCGGCAACCGCGGCACAACGGGCGGCGAAGCTGTACCCTTACACGAGATGCCGGCTTATATGCCGCAAGCCATTGTCGCGATTGAAGACCACCGTTTTTATCAGCACTTTGGTTTTGATGTTTTAGGCTTTGCCCGTGCCATGGTGACAAATATTGCTAAAGGCCGTCTGGCTCAGGGTGGTTCCTCTCTTAGTCAGCAATTGGCGAAGAACCTCTTTCTATCACCGGCCCGCACCTTTGAACGCAAAGTACAAGAATTGGTTTTGGCGTTTTGGTTGGAGACAAAATACACCAAAGACCAAATCGTCGAGATATATCTCAACCGCGTTTATTTCGGCGCCAATGCTTATGGCGTTGATGCAGCAGCAAGACGCTATTTCAAAAAATCTGCCCGTGATCTCAATCTTGGTGAAGCAGCAACCTTGGCGGGTCTCGTTAAAGCACCTTCACGCCTTGCTCCTTCAAAAAATCCTGAAGGCGCGCGCAAACGGGCCAAGCTTGTTTTGGCCGCCATGGAGCGCGAAGGCTATATTTCAGAGCGTGAACGCGAAATTGCCCTCGACATTCCTTCCAACAAAATACCACCACGCAAAACCGGCGCTCACAATTACATTGCTGATTGGGTGATGAATGTTCTGCCGAAATATGTGGGCGAGATCAAAGAAGACGTCATTGTCGACACGACAATTGATCGCCACTTACAAGAATTTGCTCAAAACGCCATTGCAAAGGGCCTTAATGACGACGGCAAGAAACTCGGCGTATCACAGGGCACACTCGTCTCAATGGATGGCATTGGCGCGGTGCGCGCAATGGTCGGTGGGCGGGATTATGGCAAAAGCCAATATAACCGTGCGGTCAAAGCAAAACGTCAGCCTGGTTCGTCATTCAAGCCTTTTGTATACTTAGCAGCCGTTGAAAGCGGCCTAACCCCCGACACCATTCGGGTGGACAAACCGATTTCAATCAAGGGCTGGAAACCCAAGAACTACTCAAAGAAATATGAAGGCGAAATCAAACTTCGTTCAGCGCTTGCAAAATCTCTCAACACGATTGCCGCCCAATTGGCCTATGAGGTTGGACCGCAAAGTGTTGTGGATGTGGCCAATAGATTGGGTGTGCGCTCAAAGCTCAAACCTAATTATTCACTGTCACTTGGTACGTCTGAAGTAACGCCTTTTGAATTGGCAACGGCCTATGTGCCGTTTGCAAATGGCGGCTATAGAGTTGCCCCTTATATCGTCAAACGCGTGATCACCAAGAGTGGCAAAGTGCTCTATCAGCGAGATGGCAATGAGCAATATGTCAAAGTCATCAACGCTAAACACCTAGGCATGATGAATGCGATGCTGTCAGAGACTTTGGTGACAGGCACTGGCAAACGGGCCGCTTTGAAAAAATGGCCTGCGGGTGGCAAAACGGGTACCAGCCAAGAATTTCGCGATGCATGGTTTGCAGGCTTTACCGCAAACCTCACCACGGTGGTCTGGGTTGGCAATGACAACAACAAACCAACCAAAAAAGCGTCTGGCGGCAATTTACCTGCAGCCATCTGGAAGCAATTTATGGAAGAGGCTCATCAAGGTGTGCCGATTGCCGATTTACCAGGCCGATATAAAGATCAAATCTTCGCTGACAATTTGCCGCAAAACATCAACGATATAATCGTCCAAAATGGCGGCACCCCAATACCAACCACTCCTCCGCCGCAAGTTGTTCGCGCAAATGAGGATAAAAAGGGTATCAAAGGCTTCTTTAAAAAGATTTTTGGGCGCGAATAGCAAATTTGCGCTTTTCAAAGATTAATGATCGCTAGTGTTAGGTATAGCTAGAGCTTTCATTTACTACTGCTTTAAGCTCGTTACCCAACACAGGTATTTCAAAATATTCAAACCATTGAAATACAATCTCTTTTCAGCAACATGCATTTATACACATCACGTATTCTTTAAAGCGGCTATTTATAGTGCACAAAAGAAGCGAATTTGTGCTTTGACAAAACCTTATAGTCGCCGTTACTTTCAAAACAAGGGCATTTTATCGGCCCGTATATTGTACAGATTTGCTTCATTAGGCTTCTCAAGAAGTCGGTATTTTACATTTATTTTTCTCAGGAGGGCTCAATGCTTTTACGTTCACTAACAGCCGTTGTACTTAGCGCAACATTCTTAATCGCCGTTCCCGCGCCGCAAGCACAAGCAGGCAATGCAGGGAAAGTTCTTGGCGGCCTTGCAGCAGGTGCCGCCGCTGGTTTCATTGCTCATAAAGTTTACAAGAACCAAAAGCGCAAGAAGCGTGCCCGTCGTTATTATAGCAAGCGTCGTCAATATAATAACCGCCGCACATATTCAAAACGCAAAACATACTCGAAACGCACACGTGCAGCCTTCAACCAAAACACTTACAACACACAAACATGGTTGAACCAATTGGGTTATAATGCCGGGTCTGCCGATGGCATTTCTGGTCGCCGCACAAGAAATGCTGTTCGTCAGTTCCAAATTGCAAACGGCTTGCCATCAACTGGCGCTTTAAGCCCACAGCAAACCGCATTGCTTTCTCAACAAGCAGCAGTAGCTGTTGCAGGCGTTGCACCTCAAACGCCAACAACTCAGGTTGCCGTTGCTCCACAGGCACCAATAGCTCCACAAGGTTATGTTCCACAAACAGTTGTACCAGCAGCAACGGGTGTTGCAGCTTATAATGCGCTCCAGCCTCAGCAACCAGCGCTCCAGCCAGTGCAACCGCAAGTGGCTCAACCCGTTCAACCGCAGGTAATTCAGCCAGCGCAACCAGCCTTACAACCTGTTCAGCCGCAAATTGTTCAACCAGTGCAGCCACAAGTGGTTCAACCAGCTCCGTTGTTGGAAGTATCAACACCAGCACCAACATCTCCTGCCGCAAACGGTGCGCCATATTCAACAATGGCTGATCGTCCAGCAGTTCTCGGTGTAACGGTTGGTGGTTCGTTTGCGAATGTTCCGACTTTGTTGCAAAGCCAAGGTTTTGTGAACTGTGAATCATTTGCGAATGCTACATTCTGCGAAAGAACGACAGGCTTCGGCTCAGATAAAATCGCGGTGGCTGCAAGTGGTGGTAAAATCCACACCATCACGCGTAAACTATCATTCAACCAACCAACGACGCCGGCAAATGTGTTCGCTCCAATGCCTGCTACCTATAAGCCACTCATCGATGCGGCGAACCATAAAGTTGCGTCGGCTCCTGCGTGTGGTGCGTTGGTTTCAGCGAATGCTGGCACGTTTGACACGATGGTCAAGCAAAGCATGGTTGGCAACAAATATGATGCCTCAACCGTTGGCTTCTCTCATGCATGTAACTACTACTTCGCAATCAACATACCTGCGGGACCAACAGTCAATGAAGTTGAGCTGACATTCTTTGATGCCTCACCAATCATTGCATCCTTGAGCGATGGCGCAACACAAGCTGGTGCGCAAAACGGTGAATTGAAGTTTTAATCAACTTCACTCAAGACCAATCACGAAAAAGCGGAGCTTCAAGCTCCGCTTTTTTATGACTAACTCGGGCTAGGATCTAGCTATTGGTTTTGTTGATTGATTGACGGAATGAACTTGCAGGATAGGTCCCGAGAATTCTGATCTCATCCGAGTAAAACCCTAATTCCTCAAGCGCATATTTGACACCTTGATCATCAGGATGACCGTCAATTTCCGCATAAAACTGCGTCGCCGTGAATTTGCCGTCGAGTTGATAGCTTTCCAGTTTTGTCATATTCACGCCGTTAGTCGCAAAACCGCCCATTGCCTTATAGAGCGCAGCCGGAACATTTCGCACGCGAAACACAAAGGACATGACCGTTGGATGCTCTGACTTTACTGGCACTTTGGCGTCGCGAGATAAAACAACAAAGCGGGTGGTGTTGTGATCTGCGTCTTCAACATTTTTTTCTAAAATATCGAGGCCATAAAGATCAGCGGCTAGAAACGGCGCGAGGGCAGCAACATGGCGGTCCCCTCTTTCAGCCACCATTTTGGCAGCACCGGCCGTATCGCTTGCAACCATTGCAGTCCATCCGTTGTTGCGGATTATATTTCTGCACTGACCAAGCGCATGAATGTGGCTATGCACTTCCGTAATTTCATTTTTTGCAACACCTGGCAGCACCATCAATTGAAAATGGATTGGCAGGAAATATTCGCCGATAATGTTTAAATTGGATGCTGGCAAAAGGTGGTGAATATCTGCGACACGGCCCGCGAGTGAATTATCAATCGGGATCATCGCAAGATCGGCCACACTGGTTTCAACGGCTAAAAAAGCATCTTCAAAGGTCGCACAAGGTAACGGCTCCATATCGGGGAACATGTCGCGGCAAGCCGAATCTGAATTAGCGCCTTTCTCACCTTGAAAGGAAATTTTCGCGCGCATTTGGTCAGCCATTTATTTGTTTCTCACGATCGGGATGCCAGCAAGGTGCGGGCCTTTTCAAGGTCGGCAGGAGTATCGACACCAAGGGGGATTGTGTCAACGAGTGCGACCTCGATTGACATACCTGCTTCAAGAGCACGCAATTGCTCCAAACTTTCACGCGTCTCAAGTGTCGAGGGCGAAAGCGACACATATCGTTTCAATGCGTCACGCTTATATCCGTAAAGTCCAATATGATGATATAGCGGCCCCTCTCCATAAGGAGCGGTTGCTCTGGTAAAATAAAGCGCCTTTAAACGTCCATCACCAAGGGGCGACCCAACAATTTTCACCACGTTCGGATTGGTCTTTTCTGCTTCCTCAACGATCTCAACCGCAATTGTAGAAATGTCGACGCTATCTTTTTCTAATACTTTGCAGGTTGCCTGTATTGATTGAACATCGACTGTCGGCAAATCGCCTTGAACATTGATGATCACATCGTGTTTTGCCTCAGGGTCAATTGCTTCCATCGCTTCATGGATGCGATCTGAGCCATTGGTGTGATCTGCTCGCGTCATAATTGCTTCGCCACCGGCTTCTAAAACAGCATCCACTATGGCTTGATCGTCAGCGGCAACAACCACACGCCCAATCTTGGCCTCGCTCGCACGCTTATAGACCTGAACAACCATCGACAGCCCATTTATATCAGCCAACGGTTTCCCAGGGAGGCGTGTTGAGGCCATACGAGAAGGGATCAAGACGAGCGGATTCATTAACATTCTCTGTTTAAACTGTCATTTGTCATACAACGGGCTCGTTCCTGCACCTTTATAAAGGGCATATCAAGGGTGAAATTCACAACTTCGTGCAGCTTTTAGCCGCAAAATTCAGAAGACGTGCTGATCATAGTTGATTTTCCCAGCAAAAAGGGTAGTTTCCGCCCAAATATAAGATTTCCTGCCTGCCACTGTATGGGGCGCAGTTTTTAGAGGAGTCGCTTTAGCGATGCAAAAACCTGACATTAACACCGTTTTCATGGGCCTTTTGTTCACCATCTTCGTCGTTTTAGGCGTGAGTTTTATGAGCGAGTTGGTTTTCCATCACGAAGCACCTGAAACAAAGGGCTATAAAATCGAAGTTGCAGATGCTGGCAATTCTGATGCGGGCGCTGAAGCTGCACCTGTAGAAGAAATTGGACCAATGCTTGCAACAGCTGATGTTGCAGCCGGTGAAAAGCTCCTCAAACGTTGCGTTGCTTGTCACTCATTTGAAGAAGGCGGCAAGAATAAAGTTGGCCCAGCGCTTTACAACGTTGTCAACAAAGCCATCGGTAGCGCTGACGGGTTTGGTTATTCAGGCGGGTTAACAGGCTACGCTGAAGGCAAAGTGTGGAGCTACGATGAGCTTGACGGTTTCTTGAAGAAACCAAGCAAGTGGATCAAAGGCACTGCGATGGGCTTTGCTGGTCTTAAAAAGATTCAAGACCGTGCCAATATTATCGCTTATATGCGCACACTCTCTGGGTCACCGGCACCGCTTCCTGGCGAGTAACCAAGACTGCATAAAATACAAAAAACCGCTCAAAATAGTCTTTTGGGCGGTTTTTTTGTTCGCCATTTTAAAATCTCACCGTTATGCTCTGGCCCACTAGAGTACACGGGAGAGTACCAGAATGCATTTTGATCGTAGACCACCGATGTTGCGGTGTGAGACAACACGTCGAACTTTTTTAAAAGGTATTGCTGCAACAGCCGCTTTAACAAGCATGGCGCCACTAGCATGGGCAGCAGGCAAAAAAGGGCTTCATGGTCTTTCAGCATTTGGCGATTTAAAATATGCAGCCGACTTCAAACATCTTGATTATGTTGACCCTTCAGCGCCACGCGGTGGGCAATTTAATTTCATCCCATCAAGCTGGGGCTACAATCAAAATTATCAAACCTACAACACGCTGAACGGCTTCGCGGCCAAAGGCGATGGCCCGATGGGCATTGAGATTTGCTATGACAGCTTGGTCGCTGGCACCGCTGATGAGCCTGATTCAGTCTACGGTCTTGTGGCAAAAACCATTGATGTTTCTGAAGACGGCAATGTCTTCACCTTCAACATGCGCAAAGAAGCCCGCTTCTCAGATGGCACGCCCATCACGGCCCATGACGTGGTGTGGTCTATTGAGACAATGATAGACCCGAAAAAAGGCTATCCATCCATCAGCCAATCTCTGTCTGATTTGGTCGGCTGTCGCGCGGTGGATGACCACACGGTGGAAATCTCTTTTAACGGCAAACAATCTTTATTCGCGCCGTTCTCTGCAGCCGGACTGCCAATTTTTTCCAAAGCTTATTACGCTGGCCGCGATTTTGCGGGTAACTCAATGGATATTCCCGTTTCTTCGGGAGCTTATGAGGTTGGCAATTTCAAACCGGGCACGTTTATCGAATATAATCGCAAGGATGATTATTGGGGCAAAGACCTGCCGATCAATATCGGGCAAGGCAATTTCGATGTCATACGCATTGAATTTTACCGCGACTGGGCTGTAGGTTTTCAAGCCTTTGCAAAAGGTGATCTTGATTTTCGTTTGGAAGATACCGCGAAGAACTGGGCGACCCAATATACATTTGACGCTGTTAAAGAAGGCAAGGTTATCAAGACCACCCTGCCAGGCGACAAATCTGCCATTTTGCAAGCTTTCTTCATCAACTCTCGCCGCGACAAATTTGCAGATCCCAAAACGCGCGAAGCTTTGGGCTTGGCTTTTGATTATGAGTGGATCAATGAGACCTTCTTTTATGGCTCATACACCCGTTCTGAATCTTATTTTGCAACGTCAACATTTGAAGCCAAAGGCAAGCCCGAAGGGGCTGAACTTGCCCTTCTTGAACCTTTCCGCGAAGAATTGGGGCCACGCGTTTTTGATGAAGCTGTTAAACCGCCTGTTTCTGATGGAAGTGGACGGGACCGCAATCAATTGCGCAAAGCAGCAAAACTGCTCAAAGAAGCTGGATGGAAACGAATTGACGGCGTCCAGACCCGCGATGATGGCACTCAGCTAAGTCTTGAATTCCTTATTCGCTCACGTAGCTTTGAACGGGTTCTCGCCCCTTACATTCAAAGCCTCGAATTACTCGGCATTAAAGCAAATATTCGCCACGTGGAAGCAGCCCAATATAATGACCGCGTGCGCAATTACGACTTTGATATTGTGGGCCAAGCCCGCCGTTTCTCAGCCACACCGTTGCAAGGTTTCAAAACAGCCTTTTCATCTGAAGCTGCAGATCTGCCAGGAACAGGCAACTTATCTGGTGTGAAACTGAAAGCAGCAGACGCATTGATTGCAACTGTTGAAGGCGCGAAAAATCGTGAAGATATGGAAGTAGCCGCCCGTGCATTAGACCGAGTGCTACGTGCGAACTTCTACACCATCCCAAATTGGCATATCGACAACCACCGCGTTGCTTATTGGAATAAGTTTGGTTTCCCACAAGTTGAAAAACCAGCCTATGCATTCCCCTATCTTTCTACATGGTGGTATGACAAAGAAAAAGCAGCCAATATCTAACAACTGATTCGTTCATCACGGAGAACACATGGCCGCCTACATACTACGGCGACTTTTACTTATAGTCCCAACCATGCTTGGCATCATGGCGATTGCATTTTTGGTCATCCAATTCGCACCTGGTGGTCCCGTTGAGAAAATCATCGCGGAACTAACTGGTGCTGCTGGAGGTGCGTCTGATCGCGTAAGCGGTGGTGCAGGTGACATCAGCAAAGATCTTTCACTCAACGACCTTGGCTCAAAATATCGCGGCGCACAGGGGTTAGATCCAGATTTCATCAAAGACTTGGAAGCCCAGTTCGGCTTTGACAAACCACCGGTAGAGCGCTTCTTCATCATGGTTTGGGATTATCTGAGGTTTGACTTCGGTGACAGTTTCTTCCGTGATGTCTCTGTCATTGATCTCATCATTGAGAAAATGCCCGTGTCCATCTCACTCGGCCTGTGGCTCACCCTTTTGCAATATGGCATCTCCATTCCGCTTGGCATCAAAAAAGCTGTATCCGATGGTAGCAAATTTGATATTTGGACATCGGGTGTGGTCGTGGTCGCATACGCGATACCAGGTTTTCTCTTTGCCATTTTGCTCATTGTCTTCTTCGCAGGTAGCGAGTTTTTTGACTGGTTCCCGCTCAGGGGGCTGACGTCTGATAACTTTGAAGAGCTCTCTTGGTTTGGGCAGATTGTCGACTATTTCTGGCACCTTGCTTTGCCGATCACCGCTTTGGCGCTAGCAGCCTTCGCCACCACCACCTTTCTCACCAAAAACTCGTTTTTGGATGAGATCAGAAAACAATATGTGGTCACCGCACGAGCCAAAGGCTTAAGCGAGCATCGCGTGCTTTACGGCCATGTTTTCCGCAATGCCATGTTGATCATCATTGCAGGTTTCCCTGGTGCCTTCATCACGGCCTTCTTTACAGGATCGCTTTTGATTGAAGTTATCTTCTCGCTTGATGGGCTGGGTCTTTTAGGTTTCGAGTCCGTACTCAATCGAGATTATGCCGTGGTATTTGCAACGCTCTATATCTTCTCCCTCATGGGTTTGATCGTGAATTTAATTTCAGACATCGTTTACATGACGATTGATCCACGCATCGACTTTGAAGCGCGGGAGGTCTGATTGATGGATCATGCGACACCTCTAGCAGAAGTTAAAAAACCTCGCCTTTCGCCGATAACACAACGGCGTTGGGAGAACTTCAAAGCCAATAAACGCGGCTCATGGTCGCTGTGGATTTTCATCTTTTTGTTCTTAACATCGCTATTTGCGGAAGTAATCGCGAACGATAAGCCGATTATTGCAAGCTATGACGGTGAATTGCTGTTCCCTGTGGTGGTGGACTATCCAGAGGAAAAATTTGGCGGCTTCTTAGCCATCACAGATTACCGCGATCCTTTCATTCAAGATGAAATCAACGCTAAAGGCTGGATGATTTGGCCGCTGTTTCGTTATTCATTCAGAACCGTCAACAAAGACATTCCACGCCCTGCCCCGTCGGCTCCTTTTTGGTTGATGGACCGCGCAGAAGCCTGTGGTAAATATCCAAACGGCGTTGACGATGTGAATTGCACCTTTGGTAATTTAAACTTTCTTGGAACAGATAAT
This sequence comes from Hyphomicrobiales bacterium, assembly GCA_039973685.1. Classification (NCBI taxonomy): domain Bacteria; kingdom Pseudomonadati; phylum Pseudomonadota; class Alphaproteobacteria; order Hyphomicrobiales; species Hyphomicrobiales bacterium. Next base: position 36,777 of record JBDWKL010000029.1, on the reverse strand, counting down.
CAGGGCCGCGATGTTGTCGCTCGTGTGATTTATGGTTTCCGTCTTTCCGTTATCTTCGGCCTCGTGCTGACAATCTTCTCCTCCATCATCGGCGTTGCAGCCGGAGCGGTGCAAGGTTATTTCGGTGGTTGGACAGATCTTCTATTGCAGCGTTTCATCGAGATTTGGTCCTCGGTCCCACAGCTCTATCTGCTGCTGATTATTGCCTCTGTGATCGCGCCCGGCTTTTGGGTTCTGCTTGGCATCTTACTGTTGTTTTCTTGGGTGGCCCTTGTGGGCGTTGTTCGGGCAGAATTTCTCCGTGCGCGAAATTTGGAATATGTCAACGCAGCGCGTGCGCTTGGTGTTTCCAACAGAACCATCATGTGGCGGCACCTCCTGCCAAACGCCATGGTCGCGACCATCACCTTCATGCCATTTATCTTGAACGGGTCGATTACGACATTGACCTCGCTTGATTTCCTAGGCTTCGGCCTGCCACCGGGGTCGCCATCACTAGGCGAATTGCTGCGCCAAGGTAAAGACGAACTGCAAGCACCATGGCTCGGCATTTCAGCCTTCTTGATCATCTCATTCATGCTGAGCTTGCTCATCTTCATCGGCGAAGCCGTTCGAGATGCGCTTGATCCGCGCAAGACATTTGTGTGAGGGAAAAGATGCAACGCCTCCTCCACGAACAAGTCTACCTCGACACCAACATCTTCATTGCAATGGTTGAAGCCTTCAATGCGAAAGCAATCGACTTGTTTCGCGCAGCCGAACAAGGCCTTGTTTATCTAGTCACCAGCGAAATCACACGTGGCGAAGTGCTGTTAAAGCCTATGCAAAACGAGAACATGGATTTGGTCACTCGCTATCAAGAACTGTTTGACAACAGCACCGGCCTCACCCCCCTTGCAGCGGATGGCACCGTGATGCGCGAAGCCGCCACTTTTGCCGCGACATCTGGTTTAGAGCTGATTGATGCAGTGCATTGTGCAACGGCGGAAGCAGCCGATTGCGCGTTCGTACTTTCACAAGATAAAGACATGCGCCACTATAGCCCAATTGATGTTTTGAGCCTCGATGAACTGGAGGCCTTAGCATGAGCGAAACCCCTCTCCTTTCGGTCAAAAACCTCGGCGTCCAATTTCGCCAAGGCGGCAAGGTCACGGATGCAGTCAAAGGCATATCGTTTGATGTGTTTAAGGGAAAAACGCTGGCGTTGGTGGGCGAATCTGGTTCTGGCAAGTCTGTCTCATCTCTTTCTGTTTTGAAGCTCTTACCCTATCCCGCGGCCCATCACCCGCATGGTGAAATTATCTATGAGGGTGAAGACCTTCTATCGGTGCCAGAAAAGCGGTTGCGGCAAGTGCGGGGCAATGGCATCTCGTTCATTTTCCAAGAGCCCATGTCGTCGCTCAATCCACTTCATACAATTGAACGCCAGATTGCAGAGACCCTCAAAATTCACCGAGGCATGAGCGAAAAAGCTTCCCGCTCTCGAGTGCTGGAGCTGCTTGAGCAAGTGGGTATTCGCGACCCTGAAAGCCGGCTTAAATCATTCCCACACCAACTCTCTGGCGGGCAACGCCAACGCGTGATGATCGCCATGGCACTGGCGAATGAGCCAGACCTGTTGATTGCAGATGAACCAACCACCGCCCTTGATGTAACGGTGCAGGCGCAAATTTTGGAGCTTTTGAAAAAGCTACAAGATGAGACTGGTATGGGTCTTTTATTCATTACTCATGACCTCGGCATCGTTCGTAAGATTGCCGACGAAGTGTGCGTGATGACCAATGGTGAGATTGTTGAGCGCGGTGATACGAAGGCAATTTTCGACAACCCGCAGCACGAATATACGCGCCACCTACTTTCTGCTGAACCAAAAGGCGATCCGATTGCTGAAGATGCAACCGCTCCTTTGGTGATGGAAGTTGACGACCTCAAAGTTTGGTTCCCGATCAAGGCTGGCTTGATGCGTAACACGGTTGATCATGTCAAAGCTGTAAACGGTGTCGATATTGCCGTGCGCGCAGGGCAAACGCTCGGTGTCGTGGGTGAAAGTGGTTCCGGCAAAACGACACTCGGCCTTGCGCTGATGCGGTTGATTTCGTCTGAAGGCAACATTCGGTTTTGCGACCAAGAAATCAATGATCTTAGCTTCAAAGAAATGCGCCCCTTGCGCCGCGATATGCAGATTGTTTTCCAAGACCCGTTCGGCTCACTTAGCCCGCGTCTTTCTGTGCAAGGCATCATTGAAGAAGGCCTACTCATTCACAAACCAGATTTGAACGCACAACAACGCGATGAAGTTGTCTGCAATGTGCTTGAAGAAGTTGGGCTTGATCCTTCAACCCGCGTTCGCTATCCGCACGAATTTTCCGGTGGGCAACGTCAGCGCATTTCGATTGCGCGGGCAATGGTGCTTGAACCTAAATTTGTGATGTTGGATGAACCAACGTCAGCGCTCGATATGAGTGTTCAAGCACAGGTAGTGGATTTGTTGCGTGACCTTCAAAAGAAGCACCAGCTCACTTATCTGTTCATCAGCCATGATTTGAAAGTGGTTCGCGCGCTATCCAACCATGTGATGGTGATGCAGCAGGGTAAGATTGTGGAACATGGCTCCGCCGCACAAATTTTTGATGCACCACAGACCGATTACACCAAAGCACTCATGGCCGCTGCCTTCAATATTGAGGCAACGACAGGTGCTGTTGCAGACTAGTATTAGCTTTTAAATGTTAGCTTGCTTGCGCGATTGGTGCAGCACCTTCAGCCGGATTAGACACTTGGCCTGTCAAAGCAAATGGTCTGCGAACAGAACGCGGAGTGCCATAAAGATAAGAGATCCGCTTAACAGCATTTTCCAAAGGTTCAGCGAAAACTGTCATCGTGTGGCCATTGGCGTGAAGTATATTTTCGCTATCACGCATCATGCCAACATGACCTGGCCAAAAGATGAGATCGCCTCTCTTAAGACCCGAAAGATCCGGTGCAAGCTCAACGGCCTCACCGATGGATGCTTCCTGCATGTCTGTGTCACGGAAAACAGCAATACCAGCCATTTGCATCGCCAGTTGGACAAGGCCTGAACAATCAAGCCCAAATGTCGAACGACCCGCCCACAGATAGGTCATGCCAAGCATGCTTTCTCCGACCATCACAAAGTCACGCGCACTTTTTGACAAAGGGCGGACATGTTTTTTGATCAACCAGCCACGGTCTGTTTTCAGATAGTCTGTATCCCGCACGTTAACGCGATCAGTTACAACCAAACGTGATGCCATTGGAATTTTCATCACAGGTTGAGATTTCATATCTGCTTCTGAGTACACAAATGTTCCGCGAGACATAACCTGATGGGTCGCATCCAAATGGCCCTCGGCCACTACATTTTTACGAATCCAGCCAACATAATGATCACGAGGAGCTTGCCCCCAAAGCCACTGGCCTCTCTCGCCATAAGCAACAAAACGCTCACCGTAAAGCAACTGGCTATCAATAGCAGCGCCATCATCGGGTTCACGTTTCAACACACAAACGGGTGCGGTGATATGAAGGTTTTTTCCTTCTGCAAAACGTTCTGCTTGAACGATGCCTTGAAGTCTTTCAGCAGCAACACCTTCGCGGATTGGCGTCAAACGCATATCATCCGAGAGTTCACTTGGAATATTTAGATAACGATCGTCCATATTGCTGCCCTTTTGCCAAATTGCTACTGCAGCATCGCTTATTATATTAAATAGGAAGTAAACGTGCCCTATTTTGTATAGCATCTCCCAGCATTTCGACATAGAGGGCGCCCTCTACGGTACGCTGAATGATAACATTTCGTTTGTCATCCTCATCGCGCACTCGCGAAACAAGTCCCCGCTTACCCATAGTATCCAAGGCACGGGTGATTACTGGCTTTGTGACGTTTAGCTGTTTTGCCAAGCCGCGCACGGTGTGCGGTGGCTGTTCAAGGTAGATCGTTAGCAGGATGGTGATTTGACGGTAGGACAAATCAATATCGTCATTATGGACGAGATCAAGGTTGACCTCGCGCCATAAACTCAATGCTTGACTTGCACGCAAATTGATCGCCAACAGTACAACCCTTCTTCATTACGGAACCGTTTTAATTTAAACAGAGCCATAGTGCTTTTCAAGATTGCAGGAAAAACGTTGCAAATCAGGGTTAAAAACGCGCTTTTAACAGGCCGTAAATCGCACGAATGGCTTGTGCTTCCCCGCCTTTAGGCCGCGCTGGCTTAGCAGTTGGTGTCCAACCATAAACATCAAAATGCGCCCACGTCGCGGCCTTTTTGACAAATCGCTCTAAGAAGAGTGCTGCCGTAATGGAGCCTGCAAAACCGCCACCTGGGGCATGGTTTACATCCGCAATTGGCGTATCCAGCATGGACTGATAAGGCGCCCAAAGTGGCATATGCCAAAGTGGATCAGCCATATCTTTAGCCCGCACTTTGAGCTCATCTGCAAAGGCTTCATCGTGGGTGTAGAAGGGTGGCAAATCGGGGCCAAGGGCAACACGAGCAGCGCCTGTTAATGTCGCCATATCGATTAGAATATCCGGCTCTTCTTCATCAGCTAAGGCCAAAGCATCTGCGAGAACCAAACGGCCCTCAGCGTCTGTATTGGTAATTTCAACACTCAAGCCAAGTCGTGAAGGTAGAATATCACCGGGTCTGAACGCATTCCCAGATATGGCGTTTTCGACAGCTGGAATGAGCAACCGCAAGCGGACCGGCAATTTCGCATCCATAATCATTTTTGCCAGCGCCAAAACATTTGCAGCTCCCCCCATGTCCTTCTTCATCAAGGTCATGAAATTACCAGTTTTGATGTTCAAGCCACCCGTATCAAAAATCACGCCCTTGCCAACCAGTGTGACTTTCGGGTGGGCTTCATCGCCCCATGTCATATCAATCAATCTTGGTTCGCTATCACTTGCACGACCGACCGCATGGATGAGCGGAAAATTCTCATCAAGAAGCTTATCGCCGACTGTCTCTTTGAAAGAAGCACCGTAGTCATCGGCAACAGCTTTAACTGCGTTAGAAAGCTCAAGCGGTCCCATATCATTAGCAGGTGTATTGATGAGATCGCGCGCAAGTAGGTGTGCCTCACTTAGACGAAGCGCTTCTTCCAAGGCTTGGCTGTCTTCAACAACAAGTTTGATTTCTTTGCCGCTCGCCTTTTCTTTGTAACGAGAAAATTCGTACCCATGAAGACAAAAGGCAAGAGCTACAAGCGCTTCATTTCTATGAGGCTTGTCAAAATGGTAAGTGCCCGATGGGAGTTTCGCCGCCAACACGCCATAGGCAAGTTCGCTCCGCTCTGAGCTTTGTTTAGGGGCACCAAACAAAACCTTTTTCAAGGTTCCATCTTTGCCAGGCAACAAGCAAACTTCACCAGCCTTCGCTGCAAAGCCATTGCTTATTGCCCAAGCACGCTCTGCCTCTTCGAGTGCATCAAGCGCTCCGTCTTGTGCAGCAAGCACATGAATTTCAATCGACGCGTCTGCATCAGTTGCAGCAATCAGCTCAACACTCATTAGATATCCATTTCTCAATCATTCAAAAATAACACGACTCATTTGTGCCAATTTAAACGTTGAAGACGGGAATGTTAACCAATGATTAGGGTTAACGCTTTACGAATAGACAACCAAATTGCGCACTCAATCCGCGCTCAAAATCCGGATGGTCATTATGGCAAATTCGATATCAAATCTCAAAGCACCTAAAAACACCACAGGTAAAAAGCTCCTGCGCGGTGTTGCTTGGCTACCTCTTGCAACAGCAATTGTTCTTGCTGGTTGTTCTAGCAACCCAAAATCTGCAAGCTCCGTGCGAGCAGTAACTCATCAAGATGCGCTTGCCGCGGTTGATTTTTGGGGCAAGAAATATGAGAAATCTCCATCAGACCGCACGGCTGCATTGAATTTTGCCTCCGCTCTTCGCAGATCGGGCAAATCAACTCAAGCGGTCGCTGTGTTGCAACAGGCTTCAACAATCCACACCGAAGACACCGGCGTGCAAGCAGCCTACGGCAAAGCACTCGCAGCACAGGGTGATTTAGAAAGCGCGCTCAATGTTATCCAATCGGCGCAACGTCCAGATCTACCAGACTGGCGTTTGGTTTCTGCTGAAGGTGCAATTTATGACCAAACCGGTCAGCATCAAAATGCGAGAAATCGCTATCAATATGCGCTTACCATTTCCAGCAACCAACCTTCTGTTTTAAGCAATCTTGGTATGTCTTATGTCTTAACGGGCGACCTAAAATCTGCTGAAACTTATCTACGCCAAGCGTTGAAGCAGCCTAAAGCAGATGGTCGCGTCAGACAAAACCTATCACTGGTTGTTGGACTTCAAGGTCGCTTTGAAGAAGCCGAGCAGATCGCTCGTTCTGACCTTCCACCGCAACAAGCCGCGGCAAATATCGCTTATCTTCGTTCGCTTTTGACCCAGCAAAATACATGGGACAAGCTGAAGGAAGAAGGTAAGACAGAAAGCTAAGCTTTCAAAACCTCTCGTTTATTCAATGAATTGAAATAAAAAAAATGCAGCGCCTTGGCGCTGCATTTTCTGTGTTCGAAGAGCCGAGTAAAACCGGGACGCTTCTTAAAAGACACCAGCCTCGAAAAGCTGCATAATTGCTGGCGAAATAATAATCAGGAACAAGACTGGCAAGAAGAACAAGATCATCGGCACCGTTAGTTTTGGTGGAAGTGATGCTGCTTTTTCCTCCGCTTTATTCATACGCATGTCGCGATTTTCTTGCGCCATAACACGTAAAGCAGAACCAACAGGCGTACCAAATTTCTCTGCCTGAGTAAGCGCCAAAGTACACGCCTTAACGCCGTCAAGGCCAGTACGCGCGGCAAGATTATCATAGGCTTTGGTTCTCACCTGAAGGAATGAAAGCTCAGCCGTTGTTAGGGCCAATTCTTCAGCAAGTGGCGGTGATTGTGAACCAATTTCTTTAGCAACCCGCTTAAAGGAGGCTTCAACAGACATACCCGATTCCACACAGATGAGCATAAGGTCTAGTGCATCTGGAAAGGCTCTTTGTATTGATTGCTGCCGTTTAACGGTTTTATTTTTCAATATGATGTTTGGAAAAATAAAACCAATATAACCAACGCCGAGACAAGCGCCAAGGCGAATGGTGAGCACTTGATCTGCCAACAGACCGAGACTGAAAATATAGATCGCCGCAACAACCATAAAGGCGAAAGGAAGCACAAAACGCGCAAACAAGAAAATGTTCGATGGTCTTGGACCGCGGAAACCAGCCATAGCAAGTTTATTCGCTAGGGAGCCATCATCCAACGCTTTACGCAAATTGAACTTACTGACAATGGTACGCATCAAAGTTTGACGTTTGCCTTCTGCTTGACGAAGCGAATTGTTGTTATCATCTTTACCTTTGACCAAGCGCGAACGCTCTCTCTCACGGATACGGTCCCGTTCAAGCGAGACTGACTTCATACGAGATTTCAATTGGTCACGAGCAAAAAGAGGACGACTCAAACCGACAACGGTTGCAAAGGTTCCCACAGCCGCTCCAACCGCGATAAGGGTCTGCGGGTTGCTTATGCCTTCTGCGATTGTCGTAATTATATCTGCCATATTCTTACAATCCCCAAACCATTAAATTTCAAAGTTGATCATTTTACGCATGACCATACTGCCGGTGAACATCATCATGAAACCAATGCCCAAGATGAGGTGCCCGGTGGAACTTTCAAACAAACGACCAATGTAGTCTGGGCTAATGATATAAACGATAGTGCCAACAACAATTGGCAGTGAACCAATAATACCGGCAGACGCCTTAGCTTCAGAACTGATCGCTTTGATCTTCGCTTTCATCTTCTTACGCTCACGTAGAATTTTTGAAAGATTGCCGAGTGCTTCAGACAAAGAACCACCAGATGTCTGCTGAATAGAGATGACCGTCGCCAAGAAATTAGTCTCTGGCATTGGCAAATTCTCACTGATTTTTTGTATCGCATCAGCCATTGGAACACCGAGCTGCTGCGTTTCAACAACGTTACGGAACTCGGACGCGAGAGGTTCTTTCGCCTCACCTGCAACCATTTTCAATCCGTCGTTGAGGGGCAAACCTGCTTTGATGCCGCGCACAACCATGTCGACCGCGTCAGGAAGTTCATTAACAAAAGCTGTCATTCGGCGTTTTGCGAGGACTGAAAGGATAAAACGAGGCAAGCCTAAGGCGCCGACGATGAATAATAAACCAATCATAAGCAGAGGAACTTTAACGATGAAGCCAACGAGAGCAAAGATCATACCAGTGACGACCGACAATACGATGAACGTTACCTTTGATATTTTCAAACCTGCGCGTCGCAGTCTCAATGCGAGCGATACTTTTTGACTATTGCTGCTTTTTTGATCAATTTCTTCAAGTGTTTCTTGAATGTTTTTTCGGCGTTTTGCTTGATCACCTTGGCGACTGCGCTCTGATATTTTAGCCGCGCGTCCTGCACCTACCTGCTTGATACCTTTAAGTCGTGCATCTGTACGTTTTTCTGAATCGAGCTTGGGAAGCAAGAAGGCGACGGCTAACAACATTGCGCATAAAGCAACAAGCGCTGCGATAATTAACACATTCAACGGTATACCAAACAAACCAGTATCCTCACTTCATTTACTATTCCCCAAATTCATAGGGGTGTTTTGCTATTTTAGTGTGAATCCATTCGTTAAAATGAGTTCTCATCTTCCATATTCGATGCATCCAATGCACGACCAAGCCGTTCTTCTTCATTGTAATAGCGGGCACGATCCCAGAAATGAGGTTGACCGATACCTGTAGAGCGGTGCTTACCCAAGATTTTGCCATCTGCATCTTCGCCCTGCATATCGTAGACGAACAAATCTTGCGTCGTAATAATGTCACCCTCCATACCGATCACTTCAGTAATGTGGGTGATACGACGGGAACCGTCGCGAAGGCGTGAAGCTTGAACAACAATATCAACTGATCCTGAGATCATTTCACGAACGGTACGAGCTGGCAAAGTGTACCCACCCATAGCGATCATCGCTTCCATACGAGCAAGACACTCACGTGGTGAGTTGGAGTGGATCGTACCCATTGAACCATCGTGGCCCGTGTTCATCGCTTGCAACAAATCGAATACTTCTGGTCCACGAACCTCACCAACGATAATACGTTCTGGACGCATACGAAGACAGTTTTTGACAAGATCACGCATGGTGATTTCGCCTTCGCCTTCAAGGTTTGGTGGGCGCGTTTCAAGACGCACGACGTGAGGCTGCTGAAGTTGTAATTCGGCCGAATCTTCGCAGGTAATGATGCGTTCATCGGTATCGATATAACGGGTTAAACAGTTAAGCAGTGTTGTTTTGCCTGAACCAGTACCGCCCGAGATCACGACGTTACAGCGAACGCGGCCAATAATCTTCAAGATCTCAGCACCTTCAGGCGAGATCGAACCGAAAGATTCTAGCTGGTCGAGGGTTAGCTTGTCTTTCTTAAACTTACGAATGGTAAGTGACGCGCCATCAAGAGCCAATGGCGGTGCAATCACGTTAACACGCGAGCCATCAGGCAAGCGCGCATCACATATTGGACTTGCTTCATCAACACGGCGGCCAACTTGGCTCACAATGCGTTGGCAAATATTCATCAATTGCGAATTATCGCGGAATTTAAAGCCGGTTTTTTGAACTTTACCGTTCACCTCAATAAAGGTCGCATTGGCGCCATTGACCATAATATCAGCGATATCATCCCGGGCCAAAAGCGGCTCAAGCGGGCCATAGCCAAGCACATCGTTACAAATATCATCGAGTAGGTTTTCTTGCTTTGAAATCGACAAAGCGAGATTTTTCAAAGCAATAATGTCGTTGACGATATCACGAATTTCTTCGCGCGCCGTTTGTGGGTCAAGCAATGCGAGTTGTGATAGATCGATCGTATCGATTAACGCAGCAAATACCGATGTCTTGATGTCGTAATAATCTTCGTCGTGATCGCGTGCTTCCGTTTGTTGGACAGGAGGTGCCTGTTCAATTTTCATCGGAGGCGACGCTTCAACCTTTACGGGTGCCGCAATTGCTTCACTTTGTTCCAAAGCTGGCTGTGGCGCTTCTTTTACAGAAGCACCTTGGCCACCTGTTCCACCTGTGGGACGTTTACCAAACATTGCTATGCCTTTTTACCCTGCTTAAACTCTAATACCGCTACTTAAGATGCTTTCTTTTGGCGCAACTTATCGAGGAATGGGAGCATTGGTTTTTTACGATCGGCTACCTTAGTTTCACCTCGCCCGGTGAGACTGGCTGCCATTGATTTGAACTGCTGAACAATAGGAGACTTAGCGCTGCTTTCACCAAGCATCTGGCCATTATTCATCGCCATACCAAACAGGCCTGGATCGAATGGAATCGAAATTGCGATTTCAGTATCCAACGCATCTTCGAAAGCATCCGCTTTGATCTCGGTCTCTTTACTGCGGCCAACTTGGTTTAGAACAATGTGTGGTTTCGGGTCGTTCGAGCGTTTTTGAACCAATAAATCATATAGGTTCTTTGCGTTACGAAGACCTGCCAGATCAGGCGTTGCTGTTATGACAACTTCATCCGCTGAAACCAAAGTTTTCTCAGTCCAATCAGCCCACTGACACGGCAAATCTGCAACGAAGAATGGTACAGACTTTTGAGCAACCTCAATAAGTTGATCCACCTCTGAACTACCAAACTGATAAGTTCGGTCGAGTGCTGCAGGTGCTGTGAGCAGGTTCAAGTGATCTGTGCATTTTGCAAGCAAGCGATCTAAGTAAATATCATCCAATTTTTCGTTGGAAAAGAGCGCCTCAGCGATGCCTTGCGTTGGGTCTTGATTGAAATTCAAACCAACCGTTCCGCCCGCCAAATCGAAGTCACCAATGATGACTTCATCTTCAAACAATTCAGAAATAGACCAAGCCATATTCTGAGCAACAGTCGAAGAACCAGTGCCACCTTTAGCGCCAATGAAAACGATTGAACGTCCAAGCGGGTCCGCGTCTGGTGCGACAAACATCTCACCAATGGTTGCGATCAAATCCATAGGAGCAACCGGTGCTACCATATATTCTGAGACACCGAAGCGAATGAGGCGGCGATATAGTTCCACATCGTTCTTTTGACCAATTACGATCACTCGCGTGTCCGCATCGCATACGTTCGCAAGGAGGTTGAGTTCATTGACCAACTCCTCGCCAAGCAAAGAGCTTTCCACAATAATCACATTCGGCGTAGGCGCGCTCTCATAAAATTCAATAGCTGCTTTAGTGCCACCATTATGAATTTTTACGTGAGCACGAGACATACGGCGATCATTCGCGAACTCATTAAGCGAAGCCAACACTTGATCGTTTTCGCAAAAAGCTTGCAGTGAAATCCGAGGAATTGGGCGAACGTCTGTATTGTTGTTTTCCATATCACCAAACTCCTAGAACGATGTTGTACTAACTGCAGTCGCAGCTGGTGTCGCGTTGGATTCAAAATCACTAATCACAACATCTGTGCGCTCTGGATTGATTTCACCCGGTCCGCGTGGCGAAATTAAATCATTTGGATCGGCAATAATCGCAGCAAGGTTTTGCTGAGATGCGCACCCAAAATTCTCGTAATTTTCGTTTTCAAACCCGCTACCAATGTCTGTAGGCCAAACGCCGCACTCGCTAGCAACACGCGCTTTTATCGCTGTGAATGTTAAACGGACGTGTCCTGGATGCTCTGCACTCACCGCTTTATAAGAACGCGTTCTGATGTGAGAGCTTGGTATTCCGGCTTCGCTCAAGGCCTCGCGAGCGTGACCCGCAATATGACTTGCAAATGCTTCATTGGATGACCCCGCTGGCACCAAAACGTCGATACCTTTGCCACCGGAGCGGCGATAGTCACCAGCAAATCCTACGATGGCGCTCTTCATTCCCGGTGTGAAATGGGTTTTTTGATCACCCGCGGGCAGATCCAAATTGGTTGGAGATGCATCCACCACAATTGGGTGCCGTGTTTGATATGAAGATGGCGCTACATTGATACCAGCAGCTGGTTGGTGCGCCGCGCATCCTGCAAGGGCAACCCCAGCTAGCGCTGCAAGTGCAAAATTCATCGATAGTGATCTCTTCGAGGACGATACTGCAGATGGTTGGCTTTTTGCCTTTGCCGTATCCGCGATAACTTTACTAATGTCACTCATGTTCTTTTCCTTTGCGCGTTGCGCCGTCTGGATATGCGTTTGTTTTTTGTTCGACTTCATTGCTTAGTCGTAGATAAAGCCGACACGCCCATGATATTTCCCGTTGGCACCGGTCTTTCCGCCATAGATGCGGTTGATCTGGTTAAACAAATATGTCCCAGTGTCCGATGGAGTTGCGAAGTTCTTGTCAGGGCGAGCAAGGTTTTTGCGAGCTGTTGGGCGCACCAGATAAGGTGTTGCCATGATCACCAACTCAGTTTCATTACGAGTAAAGCCTGAGCTACCAAATAGCGGACCAAGAACCGGTAAGTTTTTCAGATAAGGCAGACCATTTGATGTGCGGCGTAGCTCATCTTTCAAAAGACCACCAACAATCATCGTACCACCAGATGGAAGTTCGATTGTTGACGATGCTCTGCGAATAGATATACCTGGGAAAGCAACGCCACCAGAGTCAGTATTAGCTTGCGTTGGATCAACGGCACTCACCTCTGTATTCAACGTAATACTGATGCGTTCAGCAGACTGCACCACTGGTGTGAAGGAAAGAGATACACCAACAGTTCGTGCAGTTGTTTCGACTGTAACAACCCCATCTTCGATTGATGATGATGTTGGAAGGTTGACTTCACCACCAGCAAGGAACGTTGCTTCACGTCCAGATTGTGCCGTTAGTGTTGGTTCAGCCAGTGTCCGCAACACATTTGCCCGTTCCAAGGCGTTAATTGTCGAATTAAAGGTTGTGCTTCCAAAAGTCCTACTGAAGGAAGCTGCGCCGCCGCCCGGTTGGAAAGACCCAACAGCACCCGCAACCGCTTCGCGGGTTAAATTAAAGGTTGAAGCGTTGTTTCGGATCGCTTGGAGACTAATCCCAAGCTGTTTCAAAACACTACGTCTGATCTCAGCGACAACCACTTTAAGGTGCACTTGATCTTCGCCTTCAATTTTCAAAAGGTTGATGATTTGCGATTGCTGACGGCCTTGGCCATCCGGATTGGAGATTGCTGAATCGCCACCATTTTGTCCACTAACCGCCGTCTGCGTGAACTGGCCGGTTGTAGCCTCACCGCCTGATACAAACGCTTGCGCTAAATCAGAAACACGGCGTGCAGAGATTGGGTTTGGAACTGAGCCAGTTAACACGATGTTGTCATTGACGATTTCGACTGTAACGTCAGAACCCGGCACATATTTTTCAATAAGATCTGCGAGCGGCAAAATATCACGTTCAACAGCCAAATTAAGACTAAGAACTGTGTTACCTGCTTTATCGAACATGAAAATGTTTGTTTGACCAACTTGATTGCCGATCAAAAAGATTTTCCGTGCTGTTCTGACAATCGCATCAGCGATTTCAGGGTTTGCAACCAAAACATCACGAACATCACGCGGTAATTCGATAACAAGTGACTTGTCCAACCCAAGTGACACGTTTTTGGTAGCACCAACAGTGCTCGTTCTAATGACTTGAAGGCTATTTTTTTTATCTGCAGCAATCGCGTCTGTTTGCAAGGTTGTCAATGCGACAACTGCGGCTAATAAAGGCAGTACAGACATACGCGCGAAGCGGATAAGCACAGCCAAGGTGGAAAATGAGTTTCTTGTTTTAATCACGATGATTTCCTCTACTTTGCTTTCACTTCTTCACGCGTGCCATAACGCACGACAGAAACTGTACTTTTCTTAAGGTCTTTGCCGTCTTCACCACGTCCAATTAGATAAACTGCAGGAGATTTTGGCTCCTCAGACGCGTCACTCAAGCTTCTCAAAGCCAGTGTCATGCGATCTGCAACTTGTTGAGCAATAGTCAAAATTCTCACTTGCTCATCATTAAGTTCAAGTGTTGCAGTCTTACCAACAACAACAGACTGACCGTCTTTTTCCTGAACAATCTGATCAATTGCGAGAACACGAATATTGGTGAGAACTGGCTCTGTCTTATATTCTTCGTCTTCGCCTTCACCTAAGGTTCTTGTCATCATCAGATCGACGCGGTCATCTGGAAGAATAAATCCTCCAGCCGCTGTTCCTGGCGACACTTTAGTAGAAACAGCCCGCATACCTTTAGTCAGAACTGAAGCTAAGAACCCTTGGCCTTTGCCAATGAACTTGCTTGCATGAGCGGGATCACCTTTTTCCATACCAATACGGACCCGCGTTCCTGCAAATTCAGTAATCGCTTTAGGTTTTTTGCTTTTGGTAATGTGTCGGTCAGTGACTGAGCTACTTGGCCAGTCAGCCCATGCGAGGTCTTTACCAGTTACAGCATCGCCTCGTTTAAGACGTTTCTTCGTAACCAATATTTTTGTTGTTTTGATGGATGGCTCACTGGCCACTTGGCGAACCACTTGCGGTTCGCTAGATGTCAAGTTTACAGCTAAAACAGCCGCAACGATTGCAGCAACAAAACCAATTCCCAAAATTAATATGCGCGTCGGACTCATCAGACTACCTCACTAGTGACCCATTAAGGGGGTTATTTGAGGTTACTCTGGCATGACAAACGTATATTTATAGTTAATGTTTAGTGATGTTTTATACTTAACAAAAATTAAATGTAATCAAAAGCCCAAGCTACAACGCTGAAATTCTCGCAAGTATTTCCGTTTTTGGAAATTCTATTAAAGCAGCAAAAGCAATTGCGACACCATAGGGGATGCCTTCTTCTTTGGAATGAAGTCCCGCGATAGCGCTGTTTTTCAACCAATTTTGCGGGATTTTAATTTTCCGGAAAATGAGCAAGGCTAAGGCTAAAACACCGCCTAGTATCGCCATCATTGTTATAAACGGCAAAACATTCGACGGCCCCAACCAAAGGCCAAGGGCTGCTATAACCTTCACGTCACCGCCGCCAAACAAACCTGTTGCGAATAAAACGAAGCCAACGACGAATAAAATAGCACCAACACCAACATGCCAACCAAACGCGGCAAGAGGGGGTTGGATGATTAACATCACAAGGCAGAAACCAACCACCAACAAAATTGAGATGAAATTTGGCAGAGTATATGACGTTAAATCCGAATAAGTGACATATAACATTAAAGCCGAAAACAATATAAGCACAATGTAAGCCATATAGATCCTATAATTCTTCGAAGTTGCCGTCAGATTTTAAATTTCTTCATTTAATCACAAAAAACGGGAGCAAAAGCTCCCGTTTTTCAATTGCACACTCTCTATAAAGCTGCATCATCAACCAAACTAGCCGAAATGCAGCTTCAAGAAGGTTTTCGCAGTATTAGTTACTTGTAAGATCATTTGTACCAGCTGTTACGTTAGCTTCAGTAACAGCGTTAGATACGCCAGTAAATGCAGCGTCAAGCTGTGGGCCGAGCGCGTTAAGCGCAGCGATGATTACAACTGAGATAAGAGCCGCGATCAAACCATATTCGATTGCTGTCGCGCCTTTTTCGTCTTTACGGAATTGTTTAAAAAGTTTCATAGTGAGCTCCTAATTGATCACATGTGTTAAACTGAACCGTGACCCTCTAGTTCATGTCCGGGGCCATCGATGAGCCAACACTACAAAAAAGTTCTTTCACTACAGTTAATTCGAACCAATAAAAACTAACTCAAATATTCGGCTTACACACGGTAAATAGAGTATTAAATAGGTGTTATTCTGGTTAAATTAGCAGGATAAATGAACATTTTCCACGAATTCGGCACTATTTATATTAAAAATTGAATTAAACCTTGATGACCATGTTTAGGGTGCGTTTACCATCGTCGAGGTTGAGGAATTAAATTCTCGCTCAAATCTTATAACGAACCATAAGAATGAAGCGTTGTACCATGTCGTCTAAGCCACGTTTTATGCAATTCCATCTCAGGACATGTTTTCTCAACAAGGGCCCAAAACTGCGGTTTATGATTCATTTCTTGAAGATGAGCGACTTCATGTGCCGCTACATAGTCCAAAACCTCAGGTGGCGCTAAGATCAAACGCCACGAAAAATTCAAACGGGCACCCGTTGAACAAGATCCCCAGCGGGTTCTTTGGTCTCTAATTGAGATAGAACGGAAATGAAGCCCCAGATTGTTGGCATGATGATGGCAAGCAGCGGTGATGTCTGCTCTTGCTTGCTCTTTCAGCCAGTCTGTTACCCGCCGCTCAAAGTGGCGCGGGTCACCAGACACACTTAAATGAGGCGTTGGCTCCTCATTGATGACTTGAATCACGCCGCGCGCCTTACCGCTGGAGACCAATCGATGCGGTTCACCGCGCAAAGGCACTAAAACATCCGGTTCAAACGCGGTCAATTCAGGTCGATCAGCAATGCGGGCCGCAAGCCAACCTGTATGACGCCGCGCAAAATCGATGGCTTCGTCATGGGTTCCATATTTGGGAATTGTCAAAATTGGCGTTGTGCCCACTTGCGGCATGCGCAGTGTATATCTTTTCGCGCGGTCATTATGTTTGATTTGGATCGGCACGTCATTGCCGTTGATCTCAAGCATTATGCTTTGCTGGTAGGCGGGTTTTGAACCTGCCGATTTAGGCGAAGAGAAAAGAGAACCGAACATTCCCCTATTATAGGTGACTCGCTAATTGTTCGCATAGGGAAAATGAGTTTTAGATCGGCAAAAGAAAACGGGGCCAAAAGCCCCGTATTCCTTTTTCAATAAGGTCCATCGCATCTAGGGTCAGAACCCAAGGTTTCCAGAACCAAATAATCGCGGAGATCGTTATTTCTTTTTGCGTTGAGACATAAAGCGATCGAATTCTTCTTGATCACGAGCCTGTCTCAAGCTTTCAAGATGATCATCAAAATCTTTACGCATTGCATCAAGCTTCGCGCGCTCTTCTTCAAGGCGCTGCAACTCAGTTTCACGAAACGCATCAAACGCTGCATTACCTGTTGTTGAAGATGCACGATCTGGATTAGACGTCATCCAATCCGTTTGAACAGCAAAAGATTTTTTCATATCGTCCTTGAACTCTCCTAGTTTATGTCCCCAAAGATTGAAGCCAAGCATGGCAAGGCCCAAAGGCCAAAACAGCATGAAGCCAACAATCATCAAGAAGATATTGAGTGGAGCCCAACCCGGTTTAAGGAACGGACCCGACGTGTCAGCAGACGCAGTAGAAGCAGTCTGTGAATGAACCATTTTATACCTCACAGTTTTGATTCAAAAATCGCATCTTAGTCAGATGCAGTCAGGAACCGCCGTGCCGCATAACCGCGAACAATTGGTTCCCGCTTACTTCAAGATATGGTGATGATGAGGTGATTATTCAAGAAAAAACCCCCGAAACTAGGCGTTTCAGGGGCTAACCTTGCGTCTAAAGATGCTCTTAGCTTAGCTTTTGGCTGCTTTTTTAGCAGGCACAACCTTTTTACCCTTAGCGGGTTTTGGCGCTAATTTTGTGCGCTGGTCAGCTTTTAGAACGAACTCTGTAATCTTAGGTCGGATACCTTTTCTAAAGCGCGAACCATTGAACACGCCATAATGGCCGACTTCAGGCTGCACATAATGCATCCGTTTGCTATCTGGAATATTCGAGCAGAGGGAATGAGCGGCTTCTGTTTGACCAACACCAGAAATGTCGTCTTTCTCACCTTCAACCGTCAATAGAGCCACATTCTTGATGGCTTCCGTTTTCACCAATTCATCACGGTGCATCATGTCGCCTGTTGCAAGAGCATGACGAATGAAAACTGTGTCAACCGTTTGGAGGTAAAACTCAGCCGTTAAATCCATCACAGCCATATATTCGTCATAAAACTCACGGTGTTTGTCAGCCGATTCCCCATCACCTTCGACAAGGTGATTATAAAACTCACGCTGCGCACTCACATGGCGATCCAAATTCATGCTCATGAAACCTGAGAGTTGCAAGAAGCCTGGATAAACTCGGCGCATGACACCAGGATGCGGGAAAGGAACAGTCATTATGACGTTGTTTTCAAACCAATCGAGATCGTTTTTCTGCGCTAGGTCGTTCACGACCGTTGGATTGATCCGCGTATCAATTGGCCCACCCATCAATGTCATTGATTTTGGCGCAAGCGGATCTCCAAGTTCTTCCATGCGTGCAACAGCTGCTAGAACAGGAACTGACGGCTGGCATACAGCGACAAAGTGAACATCACCCTCAAAATGATGAGCAATGTTGATGACGTAATCAATATAATCATCAAGATCGAAAGAACCGTCTGTGATTGGAACCTGGCGGGCATCGACCCAATCAGTGATGTAGACATCATGATAAGGGAGCAATCCTTCAACAGTTCCTCGTAACAATGTTGAATAATGCCCAGACATTGGAGCCACAACCACAACTTTGGAAAGGCGACCTTCCATGTCAGGCCCTTGGCCAGCTGGCGCCATGCGTTGAAACTGGATCAAGTTACAAAAGGTATCTGACCACACCGTTTTTTCAGACACGCTTAATGGCACGCCGTCGATTTCAATTTCTGTAATGCCGAAAGCCGGTTTGCCATATTGGCGTGTTGCCCGTTCAAACACTTCAAAACCCGCATCAAGCGATCTCACAACCGGCGTGTTCGCCAGTGGGCTCATCGAATTATTGACGAGTGCACGCGTGGTTTCAGCCATTGTACGCCATGGGCTCATGGTCGCATGGGTCATTTCGTGCAAGAAATAAAACGACATTAAAAAGCCTTTCAACTGGAAAACGGCTTGCCCGTGCAAGACCGATATTCGATGAGTGCTCAAATCTTAAAATTTTGCAGTGCAACCATCTATTTTGCAGTGCACCATATCAGATAAAAACGAATGAACAACTAGTCCTTTGGAGAGTATAGGGACGTTCTAACAATTATATTTCTAAATACCGTAAAATTCGATAGTCGCCTTAACCACCACTTGCTCTTCGCCTCAAAGCGAAAGCGCTAAGCACCCCTACCAAAATAATCAAACCACCCTAGTCGACAGAGGTTACAATAGGGTAAAAACATGAGAACACTCCAAAGAAGGTTAAAATTTTACCAACGTTGCCTGTGGTGTATTGGCGCCCAAACCATCCTCGATTGAGACCAACTTTGTTACATAACTGATTTTTCCTTGAGTGCCGGATCTTGAAGATTATGAAACCGTTTGGCACCAAACCGCGCAATCATCAAAGTTAGTTTTTTACGCATCGGCGCCGACAACTTATCGTCGGGCGCTTCGCGCATGCAAGCAGCGCCAAAATTGTCCGCGATCAGCAAGCCAGCTTCAACCGGAAAAATGTCTGCCGGGACATCATTGAGCGTTGCAAAAAACAAAGCATCACAATGGTTTTGATAGTCTTGCCATTTATGATCTGCTCTAAAATCCTCAACTGATGATTTGATTTCAATAATCCAAATTTGCCCTTTAGGTCCAAGAGCCACCATGTCGGCACGGCGCTTATCTGGTAGCGTGAGCTCTGGCACATAAACATAATTGAGACTTCGCAGATAACGCCCAACACCACGTTCTATTTCTGTCGCTCGCGTTGAATGTCTTCCGTCAAACTGTTCCATCGCACCCAATCATTCTGTAAGCCCAAGATCAAAACTACGTGTACAGAAACAAAAAAATCTAAAAATTTAACTTCCGTTAGTAAGCTTGTGAGAGAATATGTGCAACTCGGGCACTTTCTCATGGTGAGAATACAACCCTGAAGGAATAAAAAATTGCGTGGCGCATTCGATGCTAAACTTTCGGATTTTCTCCAAGATTTCCCGACTCCCATGTGCATGGAGGACAGCGAAGGCGTTGTTGTGTTCGCAAATGCGGCTTATGTAACCCTGCTTAACACCAAAGAAGATCGTGTTATTGGGCATAAAACAGGGCCGCAAAGCGCTTTATTCCAACCCGTACGCTCAGAAGCTGATAATCTTTCGCAACCAGGGCAAACGCCTGAAGCTGAAGTGTTGTGCAAGCTCGTGACTGACGACATCAAAGAATGCATGGTGCTTGGCAAACCTAAGCTCGTCACTGGCGAAGATGGTAATGAACATACGCTGTGGAGCTTATGCGACATCAGTCTTTTCGTTTCTTATGAACAAGAACTCGAAGACAAGCATCGCGAACTGCGCAAACAGCAGAGCAAGTTGAAAGAACTTGCCGCGATTGATCCATTGACCGGCATTGCAAACCGCCGCTCTTTCTATGACAAATCAGAAGAATTGCTAACATACGCAGAGATCGGTGATCTTGAAATTGGCGTTTTGATGCTCGATCTTGATAATTTCAAGAACCTCAATGATACACACGGCCATGCGGCTGGTGATGAGGTTTTGATTGCATTCACCAAACTAATTGAAGATTGCGTTCGCGGCTCAGATGTTGTCGCAAGATTAGGTGGCGAAGAATTTGCCATTTTGCTCCCAGATGCCCCCGAAGTTGCGACACGACGTATTGCGCAACGTATCATCGACCGCACTGGAAAAACCAAAATCAAATACGATGGGCAAGAAATTAGCTTTACCACCAGCGTTGGCGGCACAATGTGGATGAGTGGTGAAGATAAGATCGACATTGCTCTTAATCGCGCCGACAAAAATTTGTACATCGCAAAAGACAATGGCCGCAACCAGCTTGAGTTTGAAAGCTGCCAGTTTGAAAAAAATAAGGTCGCTTAAACCTAAGCGACCTTAAAACGTTTATATCCCTTAAAAAACCAAACGCCCAACCTATCCAAGATCAGGCTTGTGGTCTCCTGCTGATTGCAGCTTTCGCTCCAACGTCAGTTTCTTTTGGTAACGACCTTGGACGATATCCACCAAGACCATAACCGCGATGACAAAGTAGAAGGTGCTCTTAGCCATTGGCTCAACAGGCACGCCTGCAAGTTTCAAATGCGCGATATGGCCGCCTTCTGACAAAAGCAAAATACCAACAACAAACAGGATGAAGAGCCCAAGCACTTCATACATGCGGTTCTTTTTCAAAAAGTCTGCGACATAGTCAGCCAAGACAATCATCATAATGCCTGAAACGATCACAGCGACGGCCATAAGGATGAATGTGTCTGTTAGCGCCATCGCACCCAAGATTGAATCGAACGAGAACACAACATTCATGGCCACAATCCAAATAATCGCAGAAACCATCGTACGCTTCGCGCCGCTCTCGCCTTCTTGATCCAAATCTTCGATTGTCATCATGTGGCTAATCTCTTTGAGCGCGGTGTATAAAATGAACACACCACCAGTTAACACAATGATAGAATGACCATTAATCGACGCTTCTATGATGCCTTCAAATTCAAGCTCGAACAGCACATCTTGAAAAAGCTTAATCGCGTTTACAAGGACGAAGAGAAGGACCAACCGCAATGCGATCGCGATGCCGATACCCCAACGCCGTGTGGCTGCTTGTTGATGCAGGGGCACGCGTTTTGATTCGATTGAGATATAGAGAAGATTGTCAAAACCGAGTACTGCTTGAAGCAGAATCAGCATGGCAAGTGTGAAGAGGTTATCGATAGTTAGCAATTCAGCCATAATTCAATTTCCTTGCGCTAGAATTCTTAACTTTCTCTACTAAATCCAAACTGCCCATTCAACCTTTGATATAGCAGCAAATTTTTACAACTCACGGATATTACATTCTAATCACACCTTTATTATATCCATAAATTCATAGGACATATTCCAAATGATAAATTGATTGCGCGCGTCTTTGGGTTACAACAACACTTAAAGCACGATAACTGTGCACTTTCATGCAACTTTTGGAGGTTTCGGCATGGCAGATACGGTAGAACATGGTGGCCTGAAAATTAATCAGGAACTTTATGATTTCATCAACAGCGAAGTAATGCCGAACACCGGTGTAGAACAAGCAAAATTCTGGGATGGGTTTGCAGCGATCGTTCACGACCTTACGCCAGAAAACCGCGCTCTTTTGGCGAAGCGTGAAGATTTGCAGCTAAAAATCGATGCATGGCACCGCGATAACCGCGCCAATGGCATGGATATGGACGCTTATAAAGCCTTCTTGAAAGAGATTGGCTATATGGTCGAAGAAGGTGGCGATTTTTCTGTCGACACGGACAATGTTGATCCTGAAATTGCCTCAGTTGCTGGCGCCCAGCTGGTCGTGCCCGTTATGAACGCACGTTATGCACTGAATGCAGCCAATGCACGTTGGGGTTCACTCTACGATGCACTTTACGGCACTGATGCGATTTCTGAAGAAGACGGCGCGGAAAAAGCCGGTGGTTATAACCCAGCACGCGGCACAAAAGTAATTGCATGGGCACGCAAACATTTGAATGCTTCTGTTCCTTTGCTGGACGATTGGGTGAATGTTGCAGGCTTCAGCGTTGCCAATGGTGCTTTGACAATCAAAACCACTGATGGTGGCGAGACAGCGCTTACTGATCCATCGCAGTTTGTTGGCTATAAAGGCGATGCTGACGCGCCAGATGCTTTGATGTTTGCAAAGAACGGCCTGCATATTGGCGTTCACATCAATGCAGACCATCCAATTGGCTCAACCGATGCCGCCAACATTTCAGATGTTTGGTTAGAATCTGCCATGACAACCATCATGGATTGCGAAGATTCTGTTGCAGCCGTTGATGCCGAAGACAAAATTCTTGCCTATAAAAACTGGGCGGGCCTTATGAAAGGCGATCTCAAGGATGAGTTCATGAAGGGTGACAAGATGGTCACGCGTGAATTACATCCAGACCTAGATTACACAGCACCAAATGGTTCTGCGATCTCTCTCAAAGGTCGCTCGCTCATGCTGGTTCGCAATGTTGGGCACCTTATGACCAACCCTGCAATCCATGACAAAGATGGCGCTGAAGTGCCAGAAGGCATTATGGATGCTGCCATGACAGCGCTTGCAGCGCTCCACGATGTTGGCACAAATGGCCGCCGCGCAAACTCTGCGCATGGCTCTATGTATGTTGTGAAACCAAAAATGCACGGGCCGGAAGAAGTAACCTTTGCTAATAAGCTATTTGGCCGCGTTGAAGAACTGGTCGGCATGGCGCCAAACACCATGAAAATGGGCATCATGGATGAGGAACGCCGCACCACGGTGAACCTTAAAGAATGCATCCGTGCTGCGAAATCTCGTGTTGTGTTCATCAACACCGGCTTCCTTGATCGTACAGGCGATGAAATTCACACCGCCATGGAAGCTGGCCCAATGATCCGCAAAGCGGACATGAAGCAAGCCGCTTGGATTGCTGCTTATGAAGAGTGGAATGTAGACATTGGCATTGAATGTGGTCTTTCAGGCCATGCACAAATCGGCAAAGGCATGTGGGCCATGCCTGATTTGATGGCTGCCATGTTGGAGCAAAAAATTGGTCACCCAATGGCAGGTGCAAACTGTGCTTGGGTTCCCTCCCCAACGGCTGCAACGCTTCATGCAACACACTACCATCAAGTGAGCGTTGCAGAACGTCAGGCAGAAATTGCAAAACGTGGCCGCGCAAACTTGGATGACATTTTGTCTATTCCAGTCGCAGAACGCCCGAACTGGCCGAAGGAAGACATTCAAGCAGAGCTTGAAAACAACGCACAAGGCATTCTTGGGTATGTGGTGCGCTGGGTTGACCAAGGTGTTGGCTGTTCAAAAGTGCCAGACATCAATGATATCGGCCTAATGGAAGACCGCGCCACATTGCGTATTTCTTCACAGCACATGGCAAACTGGCTACACCATGGTGTTTGCAGCGAAGAAGAAGCCATGGGTGCCATGAAAAAGATGGCGGCAAAAGTAGACGGCCAAAATGCTGGCGATCCACTTTACCAAGCAATGGCCGCAGACTTTGATGCCTCCATTGCCTTCCAAGCAGCCTGTGATTTGGTGTTTAAAGGCAAAGAACAACCAGCAGGCTACACGGAGCCGATCTTGCACCAGCGTCGTTTGGAAGTGAAAGCTGCCAGCTAGATTTGCTCACCGTTAAAAATCAAAAGCCCCGGTTCAATGAACCGGGGCTTTTTTGTTTAAGGCTGATTGTTGGAATGACGCGGCAGCTTATCCTTAGTCAGTATAACCTTTAAGCGTTCCATTGATCACATAGGCCAAAATATCAGCAACATCCGTCGGTGTATCGGTGACGGCAAGGGCTGCGGCATCAACCTCTTTCAACGCATGTTGATGATCAGCGCCGTGGATCACGATTAGAGATTTGCCAAGTGCAGAGGCATAACCCGCATCAAAGGCGGCATTCCATTGTTTATATTTCTCACCAAAGCGAACCACCACAATGTCAGCACGCTCAATCAAGGTGCGGGTGCGGATTGCATTGACCTTTGCGCCTTTATTGTCGTGCCAAAACTTGTTTGGCTCTTCGCCCAAAATCGCAACACCACAATCATCTGATGCTGGATGGTTTGTCACGGGTGCTGCAAAGGACACATCAAGCCCCTGAGCTTTAGTCGCCTCTTCAATTTCTTCACGCCAATTCGTGTGAATTTCGCCTGAGAGATAAACTTGCCATGTCATGATTTCGCACCCTATGTGATGAATTGTTCCCATCACTTAGTGCATCTGAAGCAAATCACCAACCAAGGAAGGCCTTGATTGGCGATTTTTAGGATAGAAAATTTAGAACGCTCGAATTTGCGGGTTGGCCGCCAAATAATCTTGAAGCTCCCGTCTTGCAATTTTAACATTAGAACGAGCAATCGGCTGCTCTGCCCGCAGATTGTTTAAACTTCTTCTCTCTTTCGGAATTTTCGCAATCAGTTTTGGATCTTTGGAAATTGCCCATCTGGCTAGATTATCGATACTCGTGTCGATCTCGTTTTGAATGCCACTAACACGGCTTTCAGTACGAAGTGTTTCAGAATTCAAAACGTGACGAATCATCAGTTATATTCTTGATTTCTCCCACATCCCGACACACTAGAAAACAGATGTTGCAAACCAGCCGCCAATCAGGAAAACTCAAACAATAATTCATTTATGCTGTGAACTGTGGAGATCGACATGAAGCTGTTATCTCAAATTGCAAAACCATCCCTTGTCGGCACGCTTTTTATCGGCCTTGCAACACCTGTGTTGGCCGCTGATGTTGTGCCTGCTAAACGATTATTTGGGTTCAAGGCAGCGCCCGCGCCTTTGAAGGCTCGCGCCGTTGGGTCTTATGCGAGAGGATGCTTGGCTGGCGGCACATCCATTGAGATTGATGGTCGCTACTGGCAAGTGATGCGCCTGTCACGCAATCGCAATTGGGGACACCCATCGCTTGTTAAATATGTCAGACGTCTTGCTAATGATGCAGGGCAAGCGGGCGATTGGTCTGGGCTTATGGTTGGCGACCTTGCTCAACCGCGCGGCGGCCCCATGCTAACAGGGCATAACTCTCACCAGATCGGACTTGACGCCGACATTTGGCTCAACCAAATGCCTAATCGACGCCTGACCCGCGAAGAGCGCGAGAAATTGAGTGCTGTTTCAACGGTCAATTTTGATAAGAAAGAAGTCGACCGGAAAGTTTGGTCACCCAACCATGTACGCTTGATCCGCCGCGCCGCTTCTTACCCAGAAGTTGCTCGCATTTTCGTCAATCCGATTATCAAGAAAGAACTTTGCCGCGCGGCCGGGAATGATCGCGCATTCTTACGTAAAGTTCGCCCTTGGGCAGGCCATCATTATCATATGCATGTGCGTTTATCGTGCCCAGCGGGTTCTAAAGACTGCAAAGATCAAGCCCGTCCTGCTGCTGGTGATGGATGTGGCGCAGACCTTGCTCGCTGGTTTGCACCACCACCAAAACCAAAAGGCAAAGTTAAGCCCCGCAAACCGAAACCACCACTCACGTTGGCGAGCCTTCCTAATTATTGTGTAACGGTTCTAAAAAGAGGAACAGCAAAACTGCCATCTTTCCCTCCAAAACGGCCACCATTTCCGAGAGGAAAGCCCTCTTAAGGTCTCGTCAGTCGTGGATCACAGCAAGCTTGATCACGAAAAAATGTCTTAACTGTCAGTCATAGGACCTATTATCTTTGGAAAATATCTTGCACAATAACCTAGAAGCCCAGTTTAAAATTTGGTACTAAACTTCCAAAAAACAATGGCTTAACGCCCTGTCAGCTAATTAAGTGAATTTTTGTCATGTTCCTTTTTGACGTTTTAAAGAACAAAATCTCGATCCCCAAGGCAGAAGACGCACTGCCAGGACGGGATGAAGAAATGATGATTCCAGAGTTTCATTTCACCAATGGCAACCCAATGAAGGGGCCGTTCCCTGATCAATTGAAGCAAATTATATTGGGCCTTGGCTGCTTTTGGGGAGCCGAAAAAGCATTATGGAAAATGCGCGGTGTCTATGTAACTGCCGTTGGTTATTCAGCTGGCCACACTGCAAATCCAACCTACCAAGAAGTCTGCTCAGGCAAAACTGGCCACAATGAAGTGGTGATGGTTATGTATGATCCAGATCAAATTTCACTCGACAACTTGCTGATGCACTTCTTTGAAAGCCACAATCCAACCCAAGGCATGCGCCAAGGCAATGATGTTGGCACGCAATATCGCTCTGGAATTTATTATAAATCGAACGATCAAAAAGAAGTCGCAGAAGCCGTAAAAGAGCGCTATCAAAAAGCTCTGCTCAAAAAAGGCTATGGGCAAATTTCGACAGAAATACTGCCTGCTTCTAGCTTTTATTATGCAGAAGACTACCATCAACAGTATCTCGCAAAGAATCCAAGTGGATATTGTGGCCTCGGCGGCGTTGGCGTTAGTTGCCCCGTTGGCGTTGACGCCTAAAAACCAAGCTAAACCTATTATATAATTCGGCTAATCCCACCCTGCCCCTCTTCGCATTGTGTCGGCTTTCTGCCAGCTTTGTGATTGACAACGCATTGCAAGCAGATACACTTTTTGCAGTTGGAATACAGATCGGGAGGATTATATGATCAAAAAGGCCCTGCTAGGAACACTTGCAGCCGCGTTCATGGCGAGTACCGCTCATGCCGCTGAAGTCAAAGTTGGTTTCGTTACCACACTCACCACACCTGCTGCCGTTATCGGTAAAGACATGCAAAACGCCGTGAATTTGGCTGTTGAGCATATGGGTGGCAAAATGGGTGATCTTGATATTAACCTCATCTATGGCGACGATGGTTTTAAGCCTGAAACCGGCAAACAAGTCACCGACAAGCTTGTCAAACAAGACAATGTTGATTTCGTCGCGGGCTACATTTGGTCGCACGTTCTTCTTGCATCGCGCAAATCAGCGCTTGATGCCGGTAAGTTCCTCATTTCCGCAAATGCTGGTCCATCACCGATCGCTGGCAAGCTTTGCCACGAGAACTTCTTCTCAACATCTTGGCAAAATGACCAAACACCAATGGCAATGGGCGAAGTGCTCAACCAAAAGGGTGTGAAGTCAATTTACGTCATGGCGCCAAACTATGCTGCGGGCAAAAACATGGTCGCAGGCGTTGAGCGCACCTTTAAAGGCGAAATCAAAGGCAAAGACCTCACCAAATGGGGTAAAGACCGCCAGCTTGATTTTTCTGCTGAACTTGCAAAAGCAAAAGCATCAGGTGCGGAAGGCATCTTCGTCTTTTACCCAGGTTCTGCCGGTGGCGCGTTTATCAAGCAGTATCAGCAAGCTGGCCTAACTGAGAGCTTGCCGCTTTATTCTGTGTTTACGGTTGACGGTTTATCTTTGCCAAAATTGCAAGCGGCAAACTTTAAAGCCGTGCTTGGTTCACAAACAACCCAACAATGGGATCCAAGCCTCGACAATGATCAGAACAAGCGCTTCGTCGCAGACTTCAAAGCAAAGCACGGTGGCTACCCATCATTTTATGCAGCGCAGGCTTACGATTCAATGTTCTTGATCAAGTCGGCCGTTGAAGCGGTTGGTGGCGACCTTACCAAAAAAGATGAAATGCGTGCAGCAATGAAATCTGCAAGCTATGCATCTGTTCGCGGTGAATACAGCTACGGCAACAACAATATGCCGATCCAAAACTTCTACCTTCGTGAAGTCATTGAAGATTCTGAAGGCAAGTGGACAACGAAAGTTGTTCAAACTGTTTTGGAAGCACACCAAGACCCCTATGCAGGCGAATGTTCTTTGAACTAAGCTAAATTAGTCGTATTTTCGGAGGGAGCCTCAGGGCTCTCTCCCTTGTTTTTTGGGATTTGCAAGCACTTCGTTTCACTTGCATCTTATACATTTTTATGGACTACGTCCTTCTTTTAACCCAAACGTTAAATGGATTGCAGCTCGGCGTATTGCTGTTTTTACTCGCATCCGGCCTTACCCTTGTGTTTGGCATTATGGATTTTGTGAACCTTGCCCATGGTTCGCTCTACATGATGGGCGCCTTCATTTGTGCGACCCTCACTTTTGCAACGGGCAACTTCTTTTTAGGCATTTTGCTTGCTATCCCCGTGATGGCCTTGCTGGGCTATGCCGTGGAATTCGGCCTTGCGCGCTGGCTTTATACCCGCGATCACCTTTCTCATGTGTTGGCCACTTTTGGGCTAATTTTGATCTTTGACACGCTGGTACAAATCATTTGGGGGGAAGCAGGCATTGTGGTCCCGCTACCTGAATGGCTTGATGGGCAGGTCGAGATTTTACCAGGGGTTGTCTTCCCAATCTTCAGGCTTCTCATCATTGGGTCCGGTCTCAGCATTGCGGCGGGCCTCTTCTGGCTGGTGAATTATACACGCCTTGGCATGTTGATCCGCGCGGGCGCATCTAACCGCACCATGGTGTCAGCGCTCGGTATTGATATTCAAATGTTGTTCGGCCTTGTCTTTGCCCTTGGCGCTGTTCTCGCTGGCATTGCGGGCATGTTGATTTCGCCCATTACAGAGGCAGAAATCGGCATGGGTAACGGCATCATCATCACAGCTTTCGTCGTCATCATCGTTGGCGGCATCGGCTCCATGAAGGGCGCTTTTATTGCGGCCATGTTGATCGGCTTGATCGACACATTGGGGCGCTCGTTCTTAGATGATGCGTTCAAATTATTCATGACAGAAAACAGTGCTGAAACAGCGGCCCCTGCCGTCTCCGCCATGTTGATCTATATTTTGATGGCGATCATTTTGGCTGTGCGTCCGCAAGGCCTCTTTCCTCCGAAGGTGCGTTAGATGAGCCGCAACCTCAACCATAGAATTTTCAGCATCATCATTATGGTGCTTCTCGGCATCTTGCCCCCGATTTTCATTTGGATTGGCGAACCATTTTATGCCGACCTTGCAACCCGTATTGTCTGTCTTGCAATTGCCGCTGTTAGTCTAAATTTGATCCTTGGTTATGGTGGCATGGTCTCATTTGGCCATGCGGTTTTCATCGGCATTGGCGCTTATGCAGTCAGCATTCCAAGTTATCACGCAACCTATGGCGAATGGG
This sequence comes from Hyphomicrobiales bacterium, assembly GCA_039973685.1. Taxonomy (NCBI): domain Bacteria; kingdom Pseudomonadati; phylum Pseudomonadota; class Alphaproteobacteria; order Hyphomicrobiales; species Hyphomicrobiales bacterium. The sequence goes on along the minus strand of JBDWKL010000029.1, from coordinate 7,238 downwards.
ATGCAATTGCGAGTTACAACGGGCTCTTCCAGTTTGGTATTGCCATTGGCCTTTCCGCTATTTTCGCTCTCATCGTTGGTGCTATTTGCCTGCGAACCAAGGGCGTCTACTTTATTATGATAACGATGGCCTTTTCGCAGATGATGTTTTTCTTCTTCATCAGCCAAGAAACTTATGGCGGTGATGATGGCCTCACAATCGACATCCGCTCAGAGCTTCCATTGATAAGCATGGATGACCCGTTGCAGATGTATTTGCTTTGTTATGCCTCGCTGGTTGCGGCTGTGTTGTTCGTGCGCATGATCGTGCGCTCACGCTTTGGCATGGTGTTACGCGGTGGCATGGGTAACGAAGAACGCATGCGGATGATTGGTTATAATGTCTATCTCTACCGTCTTGTCGCTTATGTCATCTCAGGCGCAATGGCTGGATATGCAGGCGCACTACTTGGCAATTTCACCACCTTTATCTCACCAGAAATGATGGATTGGACACGATCCGGCGAACTGATGTTTATGGTGATCCTCGGCGGCGGTGGCACCAGTGTTGGGCCTGTGCTTGGATCAATCCTCTTTATCGGGCTTGAGTTCGTCATTGAAAACGCCATCGCGCTCATCAATCACGATTGGGCGAAATATTGGCACCTACCGTTTGGGGCGTTTTTGATTGCTGTGGTGCTGTTTGTGCCAGGCGGCGTAATTGGACTGTTTAAAAGCAAGGAGCGCAAAAAATGAGTGCACTCCTTGAAATTGACGGCCTCAACAAAAGCTTCGGTGGCGTTGCGGCGACCGTGGATGTCTCACTCAGTGTTGAGCAAGGTGAAATCCATGCGATCATCGGGCCGAATGGTGCGGGCAAAACGACGCTCATTTCTCAGCTATCAGGTGGCTTGGCTCCCGATAGCGGCAATGTTCATTTTCGCGGCCAGACCATTACCAACCTACCCGCTTATAAACGCGCTCACCTTGGTATGGCGCGGTCGTTTCAAATCACCAGCTTATTGATGACCATGAGTGCCGCCGACAATGTGGCGATTGCAGCACAGGCACAAGAAAGCCACTCGTTCAAATTCATCCGACCCGCTGCTAACATCAAGTCTCTTCGTGACAAAGCACAAGCAGCCCTCGACCGTGTTGGGTTAGGTGCGCGGGCCGATGATATGGCAAGCAGCCTTTCTCACGGTGAAAGACGGCAGCTTGAAATTGCGGTGGCGCTGGCAACAGAAGCCGACTTTCTTTTGTTGGATGAGCCGATGGCTGGCATGGGCATTGAAGAATCAGCCCGCATGGTTGATCTGCTCAATGGACTTAAAGGCGAGAAAACCATGCTGCTTGTTGAACATGACATGGACGCTGTTTTCGCGCTTGCCGACACCATCTCCGTTCTTGTCTACGGCAAGATCATCGCAACTGGAAAACCCGAAGACATTCGCGGCAATGCTGATGTGCGTGCTGCCTATCTTGGGGAGGCTTAAGCAATGTTGAAAGTATCTGGCTTAGAGACATTTTACGGCGCGAGCCAAGCCCTCTTCGGGATGGATTTTGAGATTGAAGAAGGTGAAGTCGTCACCCTTCTTGGGCGCAATGGCATGGGCAAGACCACAACCATCAACTCGCTCATGGGCATCGTGAAGCCGAGTGCTGGCAGCATTCAGTTTTCTGGCCATGAATTAGCGGGTGAGAAATCATTTAAGATCGCGAAACTGGGCCTCGGTCTCGTGCCAGAAGGGCGTCAGATTTTTCCAAATCTATCAGCCCGCGAAAATCTAATCGCGACAGCAAGCAACCACCTTGGCATGAGTAATCCATGGACCATGGACCGCATTTACGATCTCTTCCCCGAACTTGCGACACGCGCAAGCTCAATGGGCAATCTTTTATCAGGTGGAGAGCAGCAAATGCTCGCCGTGGGTCGCGCACTCATGACCAACCCGAAACTCCTCATTTTGGACGAAGCAACCGAAGGACTTGCCCCGCTTATCCGTGATAAAATTTGGACAGCTCTTGGAGAAATTCGCCAAAGTGGTGTTTCAATTTTGTTGATTGATAAAAACATCAACGACCTTATGAAGCTCGCAAACAAGCACTTCATCGTTGAAAAAGGCCGTGTTGTTTGGTCTGGGTCATCTGATGAATTGAAAACGCAAGAAGACGTGCAACAACGCTATCTCGGCGTATAAAAAAACTGGCGCAGGGGATGGGCCCACGCCAGCTAGGTTTGAGATCATCAATTTGACAATTATTTTTCCGTAATCATTACCCGATGTGGGAATGGTATTTTGATTTTTTGCTTGTCAAACTCCTGCTTCACCAATTGGGGAAGCGAGTATCTCAAATCGAAATAGTGTTCGCCTTTGCAGAACGGGCGAGAGATGATGTTCACTGACGATTCACCCAGTGTGTCCACTTCGATGAAGGCAGCAGGTTCACTCAACACATGCTCATGCTCATCAAAAACTTTTTGAATTGTAGCCTTCGCCTTATCGAGTTTTGTATCGTAGGAAACGGAAAAGATCATATCGACACCACGCTCTGGATAATGGCTGTGGTTGATAATCTTCGTACCCCAAAGTTCGCTGTTTGGAACGATGATGTGCTGATTGTCGAACGTCACAAGATCGGTTGTGAAAAGTGTGATGCCTTTAACCTTACCAAACACATCCGCACCATCAATGAAGTCATCGACTTTAAACGGGCGGAACAAGAGCAACATCACACCAGCTGCAAGGTTTGACAATGTGCCTTGCAAGGCGAGACCAACAGCAAGACCGGCGGCACCGATGAGGGCGACCAGCGACGTTGTGGTTATGCCGAAACGTTCAAGCACCATGATGCCCGCGAAAGCCAATATCGCGTAACGGGCTAGACTGCCTAGAAATTCAAATAACGTGTCGTCAAGCTTCTCATTGGAGTTGGCGATTTTGGTGATCATCCGCTTGATGAAACCAGCCACCCAATAGGCAACAATAATGATGATGATCGCGTAGAATACATTCATCACATTAGACGAGAGCCATGAAGCGCCCGCACTCGTTTGTTCTAAAACTTTACTTTCCATAATATCCCCACTCCCTGCAATATGCACTCATAGGTATATATAGGTTGCTCAACACAATTTAAAGTATTTTCTCAAAAATCTTCCACAACCCAGAATTTGGTGCAAAGACACCACTGGTAGATATGGAAAATAGCAATATAATTCATACACCTAGACAAATTCGCACCAATTTCGACCGTATAACAATGTTGTACTCACATTATCTTGCCTCTTCTCACATGATGTGGCTCAATTGGTTGTAGATAACCATTTCTGGGAGGAATGATGGTGAGTGATTTGAACCAAAACGCGGCCTGCTACTTTGTGGACCGCCACGCTAACGCCATTCCAGATAAATGTGCTTTCCAAGAGGCTGACGGCGCTGAACGCTGTTTAAGTTACGGCGAACTTGGCACCGCTTCTGGCAAGATGGCCGCCCTTTATGAGCGCTATGGCCTTGGCCAAGAAGACCGCGCTGCCATGCTGGTTTTGGATCAGATTGAATTTCCAATCATCTTTTGGGGCAGCATGAAAGCGGGCATCGTTCCAATCGCCATCAACACATTGCTGCCAACTGAAACCTATCGCACCATCTTAAACGATAGCCGCGCACGAGTGCTTTTTGTGTCAAAGGCGCTCTATGCAACCGTTGAACCATTGTTGGCTGACAACCCTTATTTGAAAGCTGTTTTTGTTATCGGCGAGGACACGCCAAAAGGCTGCCATGATTTCAATGCGGAGCTTGAAAAAGGTGATGCCCGTCCAACGATTGAAGTAAGCGGCGATGAATGTGCGTTTTGGCTTTATTCGTCCGGCTCCACAGGCCAGCCGAAAGGCGTTCAGCATGTACATAGCGCGCTTCAAGCAACCGTTGATACTTACTCAAACAACATCTTGAAAATGCGCGAAGATGATGTGGTTTATTCTGCCGCGAAACTGTTCTTCGCTTATGGCTTAGGCAATGGCATGACCTTCCCCATGTCGGTTGGAGCAACCACGTGGCTTCTCGCCCAGCGCCCAACACCTGACAGTGTTTTTGCAACCATCGCCAAAGCCAAGCCAACGCTTTATTGCGGCGTGCCAACTCTTTATGCAGCCCTTGTTGCGCAGATGGGCGACAAGACCGGCGGCCTTGAAAATTTGCGTTGTGCAATTTCAGCAGGCGAAGCATTGCCCGCCGAAATTGGGAAGAAGTGGCATCAACTAACCGGCGTCGACATTCTTGATGGTGTTGGCTCAACAGAGATGTTGCATATCTTTTTGTCGAACGGACCAGATGATGTGGTCTACGGTACGTCCGGCATTGCTGTGCCCGGCTATCAACTTCGCCTTGTCAACGAGCATGGTGATGAGGTGGCAAACGGCGAGGTTGGTGAGCTTCTGGTCAATGGCGCGTCTGCTGCCGATGGCTATTGGAACCAACGCGAAAAATCTCGCGCGACCTTTGAAGGCAATTGGACACGCACAGGCGATAAATATGAACGCCGCGATGATGGTCGTTATGTTTATTGTGGCCGCACCGATGACATGTTCAAGGTGAGCGGCATTTGGGTTTCACCGTTCGAGGTTGAGCAAGCAATCAGCGCTCATGCAAGCGTGCTAGAAGCTGCCGTTGTTGCTGCACAAGATAGTGATGGATTGGAAAAGCCAAAGGCCTTCGTCGTGCTGCAAGAAAGCGCGAATGGCGACGGGTTGGCGGAAGAATTAAAAGAGCATGTCAAGCAAGCCATCGGCAAATGGAAATACCCACGGTGGGTGGAGATCGTGCCTGACCTACCAAAGACTGCGACAGGCAAAATTCAACGCTTCAAACTTCGAGGATAATGTAAACCAATGATGGATTGGAACAACCCAAACCCGCAACACATTCAGATCGGCACGACCAAACTGGAAGCCCAATGCTTTGGCCCGCCGCCATCTAACGCACCAACAATCATTATGTTGCATGAGGGATTGGGGTGCATTGCTTTGTGGCGCGATTTTCCATCACGACTGGCAGAGGCAACCGGATACGGTGTACTTGCCTATTCACGTGCAGGCTATGGCGGATCAGACGGAAGCCCGCCACCAAAGCCACTTGATTATATGACGCGCGAGGCAATGGATGTTTTACCGTTGGTTCTCGATCAAATCGGCTTTCAACGCGGCATCTTGCTTGGCCATAGTGACGGAGCTTCAATTGTAACGATCTATGCAGGCAGCACAGAAGACATGCGCATTCGGGGCTTAGTTTTAATGGCGCCACATTTCTTCACTGAGCCTGTGGGTCTTACCGCCATAAAGGCTGCAAAAGAGATTTATGAAACAGGCGACCTCAAACAAAAACTGGCCAAATATCACACCCATGTGGATGATGCTTTTTATGGCTGGAACGGCGCTTGGTTGGATGATGATTTTAAAGACTGGAATATTGCAGAGAACATCGACTATTTGAGAATTCCCGTGCTTGGCATTCAAGGGCGCAATGACGAATACGGCACACTTGCCCAACTCGATGAATTGGAAGCGCGGCTTTATTCGCCCTTTGATTGTGCGATCTTGGAAGACTGCAAGCATTCGCCACATCTTGAAAAGGCGGATGAAACGCTGGGTGTCATTACAGAGTTTTGTCAGCGCCTTGAGCGCTTAGAACGTGAACTTGTCTCAACTAGCAATGCTGCACCATCACAATAACGCTTAATTTATGCATTATAAAACACATAATGATGTATGAAGACTGAAAAAGTGCATATTTTTGCAAAATTGATGTATTTTTATGCTTTTTATTGCTATCCTTTGTACTAAAGTGCCTTAATAGGCTTTTAGGAGGCTTTGCCATGAGCAAGCGGATTGATTTTCAAACCGACCCATCAAAATACAAGCATTGGAGCGCCCGTTATGACGGGCCTATAGCCTTTGTCACGATGGACGTGGATGAGAATGGCGGCTTGTTTGATGGTTATGAGCTAAAGCTCAATTCTTATGATCTAGGCGTTGATATCGAGCTTTCAGATATCATTCAGCGTATGCGGTTTGAACATCCAGAAGTAAAATCTGTCATCATGCAATCTGGCAAAGACAAAGTGTTTTGCGCAGGCGCTAATATTAGAATGCTGGGCGGTGCGACCCACGCGCACAAAGTCAATTTTTGTAAGTTCACCAATGAAACCCGCAATACCTACGAAGCGGCCAGCACTGATTCCGACCAAACATGGATTTGCGCGGTAAAAGGATCATGTGCAGGGGGTGGATATGAGCTGGCTCTTGCCTGCGATTACATCATGCTGACAGACGATGGCGCGTCGAGCGTCTCACTACCAGAGTTACCTTTGCTTGCGGTTCTGCCCGGCACAGGCGGCCTCACCCGTGTTACCGACAAGCGCAAGGTGCGCCGCGATTTGGCCGATGTATTTTGCACGGTTGAAGAAGGTATCAAGGGCAAAAAAGCGAAAGAATGGAACCTCGTCGATGAGGTCGTTAAAAACTCGACCTTTGATGAAACCGTGCTGGAACGCGCCAAAGAGTTTGTCGACAAGTCTACCCGCCCGAACGGCCTAACAGGCATTGAGCTAACACCACTAAAACGCACAATCGCGGATGATGGTTCGCTCACCTATAGCACGGTTGAAGTGGCCATTGATCGTACAATCAATATGGCGACGATCACGATCAACGGACCTGATACTGCGGCGCCCGCATCAACCGATGCCCTTCAAGCAGAAGGGGCTGACACATGGATGCTTCGCACGGTGCGTGAGCTTGATGATGCCATCTTGCATTTGCGTATCAATGAACTTGAGATCGGGCTGGTTGCCTTTAAAACCCAAGGCGATCCTGAAGCTGTGAAAGCTCATGAAGCCTTTTTGATTGAAAACAAAGACCACTGGCTTGCTAATGAAATTCTCAATTATTGGAAACGCCTCCTAAAGCGCATCGACGTTACATCACGCTCGCTTGTCGCAATGGTTGAAAATGGCTCTTGCTTTGTGGGCGTACTGGCAGAACTCGCCTTTGCTTGTGATCGCTCTTACATGATGGAAGGCGACTTCGACGGCGATAACCGTCCTGTCGCGACCCTCACTTTGACCCAGAGCAATTTCGGCATGATGCCGATGGGCAATGACATTTCCCGCTTGGAAGCCCGTTTTTACGGCACGCCTGAAATGGTGGATGGCGCACGCGAAGAGATTGGCAATTCGCTGGAAGCCTTTGACGCCAATGAA